>NZ_CFAHBC010000019.1:0-54462 GCF_983179755.1 Brotaphodocola sp.
TTGCAAGTAGTATCTGTTTCGGCAGTATGAAAGCATACTCGATGAAGTAGG
The DNA here is from genome assembly GCF_983179755.1 of Brotaphodocola sp. Taxonomy (NCBI): domain Bacteria; kingdom Bacillati; phylum Bacillota; class Clostridia; order Lachnospirales; family Lachnospiraceae; genus Brotaphodocola; species Brotaphodocola sp. Next base: position 52 of record NZ_CFAHBC010000019.1, read on the forward strand.
AATGGAACATAAAAGTTTATAACTTTTTATAAGTTTTCAGTGATGGAAAAAGAAAATATGAGATTGCGCCATATTCAGGGGGCGGAGGAGACGATTGCGACCAGCCCGTTTGTGATTCAGGAGCCGGAACAGCACAGAGGTCATTTTCATGAACTGTTTGGAAATGATCATCCGATCCGTATTGAGGTTGGAATGGGAAAAGGTCAGTTCCTGATGGAGCTTGCGACACGTCATCCGGAGATCAATTTCATCGGAATTGAACGATATTCCAGTGTTCTTCTGAGAGCGATCCAGAAGAGAGAACAGCTGGAACTTTCCAATATTTATTTTATGTGTGTGGACGCGAAGGGACTGTCTGAGATCTTTGCGCCGGAGGAGGTAGAGCGGATTTATCTGAATTTCTCCGATCCGTGGCCGAAGGATCGCCATGCGAAGAGACGTCTGACTTCCCCGGAGTTCATGAAAGTCTACGATCAGATTCTGAGAAAAGACGGAACCGTGGAGTTTAAGACGGACAACCAGGATCTGTTCACCTACTCACTCGAGTCGATTCCGGAGGCAGGCTGGAAGATTGATGCGTATACGCGTGATCTGCACCACAGCGAGATGGCTGAGGGAAATGTTATGACGGAGTATGAGGTGAAGTTCTCTTCAATGGGAAATCCGATCTGCAAACTGATTGCAAGCAGATAGTTCTTCGTGTATATTTGTGCAGATTCGTGTATCATGGAAGGCAGAGCGCATAAGATAGGGCGAAACCTGATAGATTTAAGAATAGGAAGAGAAGCCATGTGTCTGAGAGACAAGATAGTGCGAAACCTGCAATGCAGTTGTTGTGATAAGATTGATTTGAACCGAAAATTTCTTCATCTTGCGAAATGCATGAAGGAAGTAGATGCATGCATAAACCGCGGGAAATGTGGAAAAAATAAATAGAGAAGGAGAAACGCTATGGAGAAAAAGTTTACGACGGAAAATTTCAGCACAGAGGTTCTGGCATCGGATAAAGTTGTCCTTGTCGATTTCTATGCAGATTGGTGCGGACCGTGCCGGATGGTTGCCCCGGTTGTGGAGCAGATCGCTGAGGAGTATGCAGACCGCGCAGTGGTAGGCAAACTCAATGTGGATGAGAATGAGGAGATCGCGGTTCGCTATGGCGTGATGTCGATTCCGACGCTGATCGCATTTAAGAATGGTGAGGTTGCCGGAAAGCTCGTCGGCGTACAGCCAAAGGAAGTGATCGAGCGCCTGATTCAGGAAGCATAAAAAAATTTAAAAAAACTGTTGACATTTGTCAGAAGTTGCGGTATTATAATGTTCGTGCTGTTGAGGTAAACACTTCATCAGTACGAACAGAATAAGGAATGCGCCTTTAGCTCAGTTGGTAGAGCAGTAGACTCTTAATCTATTTGTCCAGGGTTCGAGTCCCTGAAGGCGCACGCGAGAGCACTGGTTTTGCAGACAGAGAGCTGTGGGGTTGGTGCTTTTTATTTTGCAAAATTCGCTTCCACCATTGTGTGATGCTATAATGCGGAATTTTCAGTTCAGAAAACTCTCATCCGCGTGCAGTAACCGTACAGGAATAACAGCTCAAAAAGAAAAAATAAAAAAATAAAAAAACTGTTGACAAAAGTGGAAAACTGCGATAGAATAACACTCGTGCTTGTGAGACAGCACAACAACAGAAAAAAAGAATATGCGCCTTTAGCTCAGTTGGTAGAGCAGTAGACTCTTAATCTATTTGTCCAGGGTTCGAGTCCCTGAAGGCGCACTGAAAGAAAAGGTTCGAGCATTTTCATAAGGAAGGTGTTCGGATTTTTTTTGTTTAATAGAGGATTTTTCGGGAATCTTAATAAACATTAAGGAGAAACTGAACAGTTTGTAAGGCGAAGATGGTACTCCTGTAAGAATTGTATCGTAGAATAAACATTGTTAATTTATTAATGATGTAGCGATGTTCAAAGGAGGAGTATCATGAGTGAGCAGATGCTTGCCCTGCTGGGGTTTGCAACCATCATTGCGATCATTGTGTTGTTATTAAGAAATGTGACCGTTCCGGCGATCGCATTTATCGGGGTATCCACAGTGACGGCGCTGATTCTGGTTCTTACTGGAACGTATTCAGTCAGCGAGATGGGAGATTTTGTTTCTGCCGGAGTGAAAGGTGTTCATTCTACCGCAGCACTTTTTATCTTTTCGGTATTGTTTTTTGGAATTATGTCCGACGCGGGAATGTTCGATGTCATCATCGGCGCCCTGTTAAAGAGAGTGGGCAATAATGTAGTCGGAGTCGCAATGATGACCTGCATTATTGCAATGATTGCTCATCTTGACGGAAGTGGCGCAGCAACCTTCCTGATTACGATTCCGGCAATGTTGCCGGTTTATAAGAAGCTGAAAATGCGTCCGACGACCCTGCTTCTGATCTGTGTCACCGCAATGGGTGTTATGAACCTGATGCCGTGGGGTGGTCCGACGATGCGTGCAGCATCTGTTCTGAGCATGGACTCCAACCTGCTTTGGATGCACATTCTGCCGATGCAGGCAGTCGGAATGGTGATTGCTCTGCTGACTGCATTCTTCTGGGGTACGGTTGAGAAGAAGCGCGGTGCAGGCGAGAACAGCACACTCGAAGTGGAGTATGGTGATCTGGAAGAGGCTGGAAGCGGTGCGACCAAGACCGATCTTGCAAGACCGAAGCTGTTTGCAGTGAATCTGATCTGGACTCTGCTGATTATTGTAGCCCTGATTCTGTTAAAGGTTCCGGCTTACTATATCTTCATGGTCGGCTGTGTGGTTGCTCTTCTTGTAAATTACCCGGGCGCGAAGTTACAGGGTAAGATCATCAAGTCCCATGCAGGTCCGGCACTCACGATGGCTTCCACGATTCTGGCAGCAGGTGTTTTCCTCGGTGTCATGGAGGAGAGTGAGATCATGAACCACATGGCAACGATTCTGGCAGCATTCATTCCGCAGTCTATGGGACGCTTCCTGCCGTTGATTGTTGGTGTTCTGTCCGTTCCGCTGACCCTGATGTTCTGTACGGATTCCTACTTCTACGGACTGCTTCCGGTACTCATCGGAGTTGGAAACCAGTTTGGTGTAGATCCGGTTCACACTGCAATCACAATGGTTGTGTGCAGAAACTGTGCAACTTTCATCAGCCCGGTTGTACCGGCTACCTTCCTCGGTGTTGGTCTTGCAGGAGTTGAGATCAAGGATCACATCAAGACGAGTTTCTTCTGGATCTGGGGTGTGAGCCTGATCTGCATGATTGCAGGTCTGGTCCTCGGAGTTTTGACGATTTAAGTAATGAGTTTTACCTTTTCCCCACACGGTTTGGAGCCTTCCCCCAATTTCCAGACCGTAACCATTTTCGATTTTCGACAAATATGATTTGATAACCGATATAGATAAACACATATAGCAAGAATTAAAGAATTACAGAGAAATAAAATAAGTGCTTGATCAGACATGCTTCTGCCTTTCCTCCCGCACAGGAAATGGCAGGGGCATGTTTTGATTTACGCATCCTTTTTGCAAAATCTGTTACAGTTTGTGCAAAGCATGAGTAGTAGCCTTAATGTTTTTATAAGAATTTCGCACATTGAAAGCAAAAAGGGAATGTGATAAAATAGATGAGATTTGGTGCGTCCGCTTCGGAAGCGGAATTAAGAAATATGAAAATGATTTTATAATTGTGGCGGAAGATAGCGAACCGTCACGATTATGGATGATACATCATGGATAGATAAGATAATGGATCGTTGATAAGTCGGTAAGTTACTTAATAATTAGAAAATAAATTAAAAAATCTTAAAAGACTTAGAAGAATCAAGGAAGCGAGGGACTGTTTATATTTATGACAGGAAAATACAAGCGATATAAACGATGGATGAATGGAGCATGCCGGTTTGGAGCCGTATTTCTGACCGGAGCATTGTTGGCAGGATGTCAGGCAAATGGAAAATCTGCCGATGCGTCTGCTGAGACAGAGCTGGTTTTGACGGACGAGACCCTGCCTCAGACGGCAGCGGATGAATCCGTGATGGCGCTTTCACCGGATGGACCGCTTTTGCCGTCGGTGGCAGGTGTGGATGCAGAGTATACCGATCCGATCCCGGATTATCTGCGTGTCGGAGAACAGCATCCGATTGTGGAAAAATTACAGCAGAGATTGATGGATTTAGGATTCATGGATAACGATGAGCCGACTGATTATTACGGCGAGGTGACGCAGAGTGCGATCAAGATCTATCAGCGTCAGAATCATCTGGCACAGGACGGTATCGTCGGACCGGATACGCTGGCAGCTGTGTTCTCACCGGACGCAAAATACTATGCTGCTCAGCCGGGAGATGTCGGTGACGATATCAGCCGGATTCAGAGCCGTCTGTACGAGCTTGGTTATCTGGCTCAGGCAGAGCAGGTTTCGGGAAACTTTGACGAGAGTACCGAGAATGCGGTAAAAAAGATGCAGAGTGTCAATGGTCTTGATCAGGATGGTAAAGTTGGACGAAAGACGATGAACCTTCTTTACAGCGATGAGGTAAAGCCGAACATGCTCTCCTATGGCGAGCAGAGTGAGGTGGTTCTCGCAGCGCAGAAGAGATTGAAGGAACTCGGATATCTGACAACCGATCCGGATGGTACATACGGATATGACACGACGGTTGCTGTAAAGCAGTTCCAGTCGAGAAACGATCAGATCGTGGATGGTTATCTTGGACCGTCAACGAGAGTTGCACTGAACAGTTCGACTGCAGTTCCGAACGCGCTGAGTATCGGAGACAGCGGTGACAATATCTCGAGAGTGCAGACACTCCTCAGCAAGCTGGGATATTTGAATTCCGGAAACGTGACGGGATATTATGGAGAGATGACGGAGGATGCAGTCAAGCTCTTCCAGAATACGAACGGACTGAGCCCGGATGGACAGGTCGGCATGCAGACGATGGCGAAGCTGACTTCGAGTGACGCGAGAAAGGCTCCGGCGAGAACTTCCGGTGGGAAGTCGAATTCCTCAAGTGGAAATAAGACTTCTGTCGCAAAGGGAAATTCCGGAAAAAAGGGAAGCAGTGGATCGGTCAATACCGGATCTGCGAGCGGAGGAGCAAGCGCTCTGATCTCAGTTGCAAGCTCGAAACTTGGAAGCCGTTATGTCTGGGGAGCAAAGGGACCGAACACATTTGACTGTTCCGGTTTCGTCTACTGGTGCTTAAATCAGGTCGGTGTCCGCCAGAGTTATATCACTTCCTCCGGTTGGAGAAGTGTGGGACGTTACACGAGAATCAGCAGTTTCTCAAATCTGAGAGCCGGTGATATCGTCGTTGTAAGCGGACATGTCGGAATCGTCGCAGGTGGCGGTACGGTAATCGATGCTTCTTCCGGTAACGGAAAGGTTGTCCATCGTTCTTTAAGCTCCTGGTGGGCAAAGAACTTCATCGTCGGATGGAGAATCTTTGGATAAAATAAAATCATCAAATAAATCATGAAATAAATAAAAATCGCCCGGACCGTATCAGGTCTGAGCGATTTTTTACAAAATCCTTTTCGGATTATTCTTTTTCTTTTTCTTTCTCTTTCTCCACAACAGGGAAACCGACACGGACTTTGAAGAGGTCGCCGTCGATGATGATCTCAAACGTGCCTTTCTGGAGCTTTGTCAGGCTCTTTGCGATTGAAAGACCGAGACCGCTTCCCTCGGTCGCACGAGAGACATCCCCGCGCACAAAACGCTCGGTCAGCTCATCCGCCTGAAAGTTCAGCGGATTTTCGGAGACGTTCTTGATCGTGAAGTAAACCATGTTGTCGACTTTGGCAATGTCCGTGTATACACGGCTGTGCTCCATCGCGTATTTGAATGTGTTGTTGTAGAGGTTCTCGAGAACCCTCCACAGCCTGCGCCCGTCAGCGCGGATCAGAATCGATTCGTCCGGCAGGTTGGAGACAAGCTCAAGGTGGCGTGTTTCAAATTTCTCCTCAAATTCTCCGTTTGTCTGCCAGATCATCTCGACAAAATTGATCGTCGTCATGTCCAGCTTGAGGTTGCCGGAGCTTGCCTTGGAGACTTCGACAAGGTCTTCCGTCAGATTCTTTAAGCGCTGTGACTTCTGGTCCAGAATCTTTAAGTATTCCTGAACTTTCTCACCCGGCAGATTCTCACGCTTGAGCAGGTCAACGTAGCTGATAATCGAGGTCAGAGGGGTCTTGATGTCGTGGGAGACATTTGTGATCAGGTCGGTCTTCATCCTCTCGCTCTTGAGCTGTTCCTTGAGTGCCTGCTCGAGACCGGTTCCGATGCTGTTGATCATTTTTCCGAGACCGAGTTCCTTGCCCGAGAGTCCGTCAAGATCCATCTGGTAACCGGTGTCCCCGCTTGCGATCATTGAGATCGCGTCGGCAATCCGATCTTCCTGCGTTGAGGAGATGTAGAGCCGGTGAAATGCGAGATAATCAACTGTGATCAGCCCTGCGATCAGAAGAGTCGCTCCCGCCTTGGCGATCGGGTAGTGCCAGAAGCGAAGGCAGACGCCGATCAGTCCGAGACAGACAACCTGAACAGAGATAAATCCACCGTAGAGGCAGGCGAGACGCTTGGAAAATGTTCCGTTTGTAAAGTAGGTCTGAATATTCTGCGTGACATGATGGACGACGCTGTTTTCCCAGAGCTGTCGGCTTTTGTAACGGCGCAGAAGGCTGAATGCGCCGGTCATGCAACAGCCGTAGACAATCAGTGCCCGTACGATTCTTTCCGCATAATCCCACTCAGATTCGATGACAAGAAGGTGAATCAGCCGGTAAATGATTTTCTCCCCGAGGAACAGGGCAAACATTGTGCTAAGTGCTGTCATTGCGATACAGCTCTCTGTCGTGATCATGTCAAAGCCGTGAAGATACGGATTGAGGCGTTCCTCAGTCTTGTAGCCGGAGACGAGAATCAGGTAGTAGAGCGTCACGATGCAACCAAGGATTCCGATCAGCAGGGCAGTGAGTCCCTCTAAGAAGTGACTGCGAAGCAACTGGTACTCGTTTGCTTGATTGGCATAGACATCCTCGGCGGAGTAGGTCGTGTCGACTCCCGCAATAATGTAATAGCTGTCTGCGTCATAGAGGTTGTTGTTTTCCATCGAGACCGTGATGTTCTGCGGGATCTCGCTCAGGTTCGTCTCAATAAAAATCGAATCGCTCGTCAGATAGCAGTAGCGCCCGAGTTTTTTCATCTCATCGATCGTCATGTTGCCGGTATTGGAGAAAATCGCATCCGGCTCTGTCTGATCCTCATCCTGATAGACGATTTTAAAGTAGAAATTCGACGGGTTCACGAGCATCCGATAGTGAACCGTGTAGTACTCGCTCAGACAGTTTAAAACCTCCCGGCACAGGTCAAGGAGCGAGGTGTAGGCATCGCCCGGTTCCTTGAGAATTGCGTTCGGGTCGTAGGCTCTCCAGTTGACATACTGATCGCGTGCGGTCGAGGCATTGTCATAGATGAAGGTATCGTTGACGACCTGAAACTGTTCATTCAGGTAGAAGCCCTGACTCTTTGCGTATCGAAGAACCTCCTCGAGTGTGTAAATGATCTCCGGGGAGTCCCCGCGTGAGACAGAAAACATCTGCTTCGACAGATCGAGACTTCCGTCAGACTCAAAGACATCGCGGTAGGCGGAGTATTTTAAAATGTGATCAATGTCGCTCTGAAATTGTTTCTGAAAGGCTTCTGAGTCTTCATAATGGTTGTCCGAAATCCATCCAATGCCTGCGCCGATCTGAGAGTGCAGATACATGATGCTGATGCCTGCGACCACGGTCAGCAGAAAGATAATGTGAAGGACAACGGCAAAATTTTTTTTGATTCTCATAGAACAATCTTTCCATCTCATCCGATTTTCAACACCGTCCTGTCCTTACTGTTTCTCAACCTTGTAGCCGACACCCCATACGACTTTCAGGTAACGCGGTTCACGCGGATTGATCTCGATTTTCTCACGGATATGGCGGATATGTACGGCAACGGTGTTGTCTGCTCCGATCGCCTCCTCATTCCAGATCTGCTCGTAGATTTCGTCGATTGAGAATACCTTTCCGGCATTCTTGACGAGAAGCAGAAGAATATTGTATTCAATCGGAGTCAGTTTGATCGGCTCCTCGTCGACCCAGACTTCCTTCGTGTCATCATTGATCACAAGACCACCGCATTTGTAGACCTGATCGCTTGTCTGCTGGGCGAGGTTGCCAAGCTGGGTGTAACGGCGAAGCTGAGACTTGACGCGGGCGACAAGCTCAAGCGGGTTGAACGGCTTTGAGAGATAGTCATCCGCGCCGATGTTCAGACCGAGAATCTTGTCGGTGTCCTCGGATTTTGCGGAGAGGATGATGATCGGGATACTGCTCGTCTCACGTACCTTGCGTGTCGTGCGGATTCCATCAAGACCCGGCATCATCACATCGATGATCATCAGATCAATGTGCTGTTTGTCGAGGATCTCGAGGGCTTCATAACCGTCGTAGGCTTTGACGACCTCAAATCCCTCCCCGCTCAAATAAATATCTATGGCATCGACGATCTGTTTATCGTCATCACATACCAGAATTCTCTGCATAAAAGTTCCTCCAATCTGCAATCCCTTTTGTGGGATTCACAACCCCCCTTTTAGGGGATTCACGAATCAGTATAACGCAAATTAAATTTTGTCGCAATCACGATTCACAAAAAAGAGTGTGCCGTGCTACATTCCCCATGAAGCGAAAAAGGACGGGGGAAATCCCCCGCCCTTCGGTGAGAAAGCCTGCCAGGATCAGATCCCGGCGTGAGCCTTCAAAAGTTTCGGATCAGACATCAGGCAGGAAGTCTGCCATTTTGCGTCACCGAATGTGGCTTTATGAATAATCGCAGACGTTCAGCCAACGGTGAAGCAGTTCGGATTCCTCCGGACGTTTCTTGGTAAGCTGTGCAGCTGCTACCAGAGGTAACCACTGCTGTACATACCGGCGGTCCGTGCCTGTTTTTTCGCAGAACAGGTTCATGTACTTGTCAGCAATGCCCTGATCCTTCAGGCAGAACAGCAGGTAAGTTCTTGCTACATCGGCACTTGCGTTACCCTGGGTTGCATGAACCCAGTCGAGTACATACATCGTGCCGTCCTCTTTTACGAGGATGTTGTTTGGCTGGAAATCACCGTGGCACAGCTTGGTGTGCTTCGGCATGCTGTCCAGCCGGGTAAGAAGATCATAGCGGTTGACTGCGTTCAGTTCCTCCATCTCAGAGATCTGCCGTGTCATCTTGTCTTTCAACTTGTTCAGTAAAGGGCAGGTCTTGGAATGAATCAAGAGCTGTAAGTCAACCATTTGATTCAGGTATTCGTCCATCTTGTCCGGGTTCTCTTCCATCAACTGCTGAAGGGTCTTGCCCTCAACAAAATCTCTTGTGATGGACCAGCAACCGTTCTCGTCAACGGATACCGCCAGAGTAGCAGGAAGATTGATTCCCCCGATTTCCTCAACTCTGGCACTGATCAAAGCTTCGTTCAGAACTTCCGCTTTCGGGAATCCCTTACAGAATTCCTTAATCGCCTTGTCGCCATCGCGGTAAACACGTTTGGTTGCGTTACTGGATACTAATTCTTTTGCCATACGAAACTCTCCTTTCTCCACTCATGCACCCTCGGTCCATCCCCCGCATTTGCTTCTGAGGAAAACACTCCCCTCTCAGGAGCGGACAGAGAGAGTCCGAGCGTACACGTTACCGTCTTGGTAATTATTCAATCAGCCGATATCATTTTACTACAAACCGTTCAGAATGTCATCTACTTTTTGATAATTTTTTAACAAAATTCTAAACCTGAAAAAAGTTACCCGTCAGGTAATATCAGAAAATATTCGCTATTATTTAGGTAAAACGTAAAATAGCAGTTCCATATGCCGGGAGCGGAAGTGCTACGGAGTATGGCTGACCGTCGCACTCTTTTTTCTGTGCGCGCAGAACCGGAGGTTTCTGCGGGGATTTGTACATGCCGTGCTCACTGTCGAGCAAAAGCGTGTAGTTGCCACGTTTTGGGACACCGACGCGGTAATCCGGGCGTGCTACCGGAGTGAAGTTGCAGACGAAGAGGAGACTCTTTTTGTGGTCACGGCTGTAACGGACGAAGCTGAAAATGCTCCGGTCGCCGTCGTTTGCATTGATCCACTGGAAGCCATCCCAGTCGTCATCTGCCTCGGAGAGAGACGGATATTTTTGATAAATATGTAACAAGTCCTTGACGTAGTTCTGGAGATCCTTGTGAAGCGGATCATCTGCCTCTTCCCAGTTTAAGCTGACCTTTTCATCCCACTCGTGGAGCTGACCGAAGTCCTGACCCATGAACAGAAGTTTCTTGCCCGGGTGTCCGATCATGAAGGTGTAACCGGCTTTGAGGTTCTTGAACTTATCCTCAAGAGATCCCGGCATCTTGTTGATCATCGAGCATTTCAGGTGGACAACCTCATCGTGGGAGAGTACCAGAATGAAGTTCTCGCTGTTGAAGTAGGTCAGACCAAACGTCATCTTGTTGTGGTTGAATTTGCGGAAGTACGGGTCGAGTTTCATGTACTCGAGGAAGTCGTGCATCCATCCCATATTCCACTTGAATGTGAAGCCGAGACCGCCGATCTTCGGATCATGGGTTACGAGTGGCCATGCGGTAGACTCCTCCGCAATCACCATTGCGCCGTGCTCTCTGCGGTCGATGATGTTGTTTAAGTGACGGAAGAATTCGATTGCGTCGAGGTTCTGGTTGCCACCGTACTCGTTCGGAACCCACTGTCCATCCTGACGACCGTAGTCAAGATAGAGCATCGATGCAACGGCATCAACGCGCAGACCATCGACATGATACTCGTGGAGCCAGTAGAGTGCATTCGCGATCAGGAAGTTGGAAACCTCATGACAGCCGTAATTGAAGACTTTTGTGCCCCAGTCCGGGTGTTCGCCCTTTCTCGGATCTGCATATTCATACAGAGCCTGACCGTCAAAATCAGCAAGTCCGTGGGCATCTTTCGGGAAGTGAGCCGGAACCCAGTCGAGGATGACGCCAATTCCCTTCTTGTGCAGATAGTTGACGAAGTACATGAAGTCTTCCGGTTTTCCGTAGCGGGAGGTCGGAGCGTAGTAGCCGGTGACCTGATAACCCCAGGAGCCGTCAAACGGGTGCTCGGCGATTCCCATCAGCTCGACATGGGTGTAGCCCATCTCGTGAACGTAGGCCGCAAGTTCCTCTGCCATTTCGCGGTAAGTGTAAAAGCCCTCTTTTTCTTCGCGGTCTTTACGCTTCCAGGAACCGATATGTACCTCATAGATACTGATCGGCTGTTCACGCGGATTGGCTTCTTTTCTGTGTTCCATCCAGGTATCGTCATTCCACTTGAATGACGGATCTGCGGTAATTGAGGCGGTTCCCGGGCGATACTCTGCGTATTGAGCAAACGGGTCTGCCTTGAACAGGAGCTTGCCGGTGCTTGTCGTGATCGTAAATTTATAAAGTTCGCCTGTGCCGAGTCCCGGAACGAAGGTTTCATAAATGCCGGAAGTCTCAAGCACTTCCATTGGGTTTGCATCCGGGTCCCAGTTGTTGAAGTCACCGACGACACTGACCTGAACGGCGTGAGGTGCCCAGACTGCAAAGTACATGCCTTTCTTTCCATTCACTGTGGCGGGATGAGCGCCCATTTTCTTATAAATTTCGTAGTGGGTGCCTTCGCCGAACAGATAGCGGTCCCCTTCTGTGATGATACCGATACCTGCCTGTTTTTTCTTATTTTTGACAGCTTTGACAGCCATAGCCTATTCCTCCGTGATCTTCAGGACAACACCACTGTTGCCTGGTAATGTGAGATTGAGTCTTCCGTTCGTAATCGGGATGATGGTTCCATCCATCAGATTTTTTGCTTCGGATGCGTGAATCGGAACCGGGACAGACAGATTCGCAGGAGCATCGTCGCTGTTGCCGGCAGTGATTGCGATCGAGTGATCTGCCTTGCGCGCAAATGCATACTGGCGGTTTGTCAGAAGGAGTTCCTGATAAACACCATTGTGAAATTCCGGCTCTCTGCCGTGGATTTCTCCGAGTTTTTCGATATATTTTGTGAGTTCGCATTCCAGTTTGTCGCCCTCTGCCATCGAGATGCAGGGGCGAAGTTCGGTGTCACTGTTTGGGGTTCGCATTCCCTCAATTCCCCATTCGCCACCGTAGTAGACGGATGGGATGCCCGGAAGTGTGTAGAGAAGCAGGTAGGCGAGCGGGAGATGGGTCTTCTTTTTCAGCTTGCTCGCAATTCGGTTCTCATCGTGATTGTCCAAAAACGTGTAGAGCTTTCTTCCGATTGCCTCGAGACGGCGGACGTTGTGCGCAATCTCAAAGAAGTTGTGATCGTTGAGTCCGGAATAAAGGCTCTTGTGAAGCTCGTAGTTTGTGACAGAGTGGAGCATTCCGTCGTTGACCCAGCGCGCATAATCGCCGTGGATGACCTCGCCCATCAGCCAGAAATCTTCCTTCATCGGGCTGGTCTGCTCGCGCATCTCGTGCATAAACTGGAAGTCCAGGACATTTGCACAGTCGAGGCGGATGCCGTCGATGTCAAACGTGTCGATCCAGTAACGGATCACGTCAAAAAGATACTGTTTGACCTCCGGATTCTGGAGATTCAGGCACGGAAGCTCAAAATGACCCTGCCATGCGTCGTATCCGAATCCGTCCCCATATGGAGAACTCCATCCGAAGTTCACGTTTCGATACCAGCCACAGTATCGGGAGCCTTCACGATTTTTTTGAATATCCTGAAAAGCAAAAAATTCTCTTCCGGTGTGGTTGAAGACACCGTCAACAACAACGCGGATTCCAGCTTCGTGGCAGAGTTTCACAAAACGGAGAAAATCGTCGTTGTCGCCGAGACGGCGGTCAACAAGACGGAAGTCGCGGGTGTCATACCCATGAGAAGAGGACTCAAAGAGCGGTCCTATGTAAAGAGCGGTGAAGCCCAGCTTTTTCATGTGAGGAATCCAGAGTTCCAGCTCCTCAAAGCGGTGAGTCACGCCCTCCTCGTGGTTCTCACGAGGTGCGCCGGTCATTCCCAGCGGATACATGTGATAAAATACAGCTTTTTCATACCAAGTGCTCATACTTGCAAGTCCTCCTGATGTGGATCATATAGTCGAAGCCCCGAAATTCGCTTAAATGCCTTCTGGGAAGTCTAAAAAAATCCCTTTAAGGTGTTAAAAATCCAGATTTTCTGGGATTTTCGTCTTGTTTTTTTAGGATTCTTCAAGGAATTTGAAGCGACGGAGCAAAAACTGATAGCGCAGTTGAGCTGCGTTCAGTTCATAAATATAACAGTCAATCAGCGACGGATCGGTTGCCTGATCAAAATGATTTCGCGCAGATTCCATGGAGGTCCGTGTCTGATCAATCTCTGCTTTCAGCCTCCGGCTTTCCAGGGAAAGCAGATCACTCTGAAATTTTCTGAAAAAAGTTCCTGAACTCATGTTTTCATCTCCTTCTTTTGTTTTAGTATTTTCCGAAAATGGAAATTTATACAGGAGATGGAATAAAATTGTTACAGTTTGCGCAAGACAGGGACTGAATACATGGATTGTAACATAAAATTATCAGGCATTATTGGCGGTCGTGAAAAGTTTCCTCCACGAGATTGCCAAGTTGCATGAGTTTGCGGGTACCGGCGATCAGCGAAAGCCGGTAAAAATTTGAAGTGCCGGAACGCTTCACCTGCACAAGCCCGGAATCCTTTAAAATTTTCAGGTGATGGGAGACTGCCGGACGAGAAAGGCTGGTCTGCCGTGTGATTTCGTTGACGTTGAGCCCTTCTGTCCGTCCGTTCTGATCTGCCCGGCTCAGCGTCTCAATAATCCCCAGACGCACTTCATCTCCAAGGGCGATGAAGAGGGGCATACAGCAGTGAAACTGAGATTCCAGCTCTTTGCCGTTAGTCATAAAATCCTCCTTTGGTTTAAAAAATTAAACTAAAACCATTCTATCACGATTTATGGGCAACGTCAACTAAAAAAAGGCGCATATATCTGATTGCTTTGGTCAAAATATATAAAAAATAGTCGGAAATTTGGAAGAAATGTCAATTTTGAAAAAGGGGATTGACAGTTTGGGGATGGGTGTGCCATAATGAGACAACAATCACCACCTGTTCCGGGTGGAAGATTTTCTATCTTTTGTTTCCGGCATCCGCTGTCTATGGATGTGTCAGGAACATTCAGCCGAATCGGCAAAATTTCAGTATTTTATTTTTAAAATTTTTCAAATTGTTTTATTCCTTTAAACCTTTGTGCTTTTGAGTTTTGCGTTTGGGTGTTTCGGAAAATTTAGGGGAAACAGAATTTTTTCAGTTGAGAATGTCAATCTGGGAAGAAAGGAGGAGCTTTGTTGGAGTGGCGGACGGCGATCAGTCTTTTTGTGATTGCAGTGGGAGCCGGATGGACAGATCTGTGGACGGGAAAGGTCAAAAATGAGTGGATTCTTCTCGGTGTGATTCTGGGAGTTGTGTTGAGAAGGGGGGGATTTTTTCCCGGAGCTGTGTTGTTTGGCATGGCGGGCTTTCTGCTGTTTCGTTTTCGAATGATGGGAGCAGGAGACGGAAAACTTACGTCTCTGATCGGCGGGTATCTTGGGATCTGGCAGGGATGTTTGGCGATTGGACTTGGATTTTTGATTGCGTGTCTTTGGTCAATCTGGAAGATCGCAAGGGCGGGACCGGTGAAATCTGGTTTGGAAGAGCGTTTTTTTCGCCTGTTTCGATACGTTCAGACCGTGAGGCGGACGGGGCAGATTGAACCCTATGTCCGGTTTGAACAAATGACGGATCAAGAGAAGATTCCTCTCGGTGCATGTCTGGCAATGGGCGTTTTTATCTATGAGATATTTGTTTTTCTGGGTAGCCAGATGAAATGAAGGTGGCGAGTAAATGGGGAGGTGCGAATGAACAAGAAAATCTTAGCGGTCTACGATGTAGATCCATTTTATGCGGAGCGTTTTTCCGAGTTTATCAACCAGAAGGAATCGACTCCGTTTATGGCGATCGCATTTACAAGCCTTGCGCGCTTAAAAGCGTTTGCGCAGAGACAGCAGATTGAGATTCTGCTTGCGGGAGATGAGGTCGCAGATCAGGAACTTGAGGATCTCGGCGTTCATCAGGTTGTGAGACTTTCGGAGGTTACGATGGTGAAGACGGGAGCTCCGGCAGTCTATAAGTATCAGGCATCAGACAGTATTTTGAGAGAGGTTATGGCGTGTTACCAGACCGGAGAACGGGAAGAGCAGATGACAGCCATGGGAACGAGAAGTCGGGTGATCGGGGTGTATTCTCCGATCGGACGATGCGGAAAGACCGGATTTGCCGTCACACTCGGTCAGGTGCTTGCAAAGGACAGTAAGGTACTGTTTTTGAGTCTGGAGGAGTTTTCTGGTTTTTCTCAGATGATGGGGACGCAGTATTCCGGAAGTTTTTCGGATCTCGTCTATTACAGTCGTCAGGGAGAATTTGATCGGATGAGACTTGGGAGTGTGATCTATGACTATGGGGGACTTGACTATGTACCGCCGGTTGCCTATGCGGAGGATCTCGCGCAGATGGAGGGCGCGGAGGTGGCCGGTCTGATCGAGAAGATCGCGAGAGAGTGTGGGTATGATGTATTGATTGTGGATGTCGGTCATTTTCTGAGAAATGTGGAGGCAGTTCTTGCAGTTAGTGATGTCGTGTATGCACCGATCCGCAAGGATATCGTGTCGGAGACGAAGATTCAGGACTGGAGACAGTATCTTGAGGATTCAGGGCGAATGAATCTATCGGAGAAGATTCGGATTTTGAGACTTCCGATGCCTGCGGATTGCGTGTCTGCCGGAGAGTATTTTGAACAGTTGCTCTGGGGACCGGTCGGAGACTTTGTGAGGGAGATGACAGGAAGGGCGGAAAAAGGAATGAGAGATTGATTGAAAGTGGAAGGTCAGAAGGGGAGAATACAGGAAACACTAGGATAGAAAGTGATTTGAAAGGGAAATGTGTTGAGAATGTGTTGGGAAGAGGAAGGAATAAGGAATGAGCATGGGTGGGAGGTGGTAACGAGGGCAAGGAATGAAAATGCGTGAAAAGAATTCGGATGATTGGAGTGAAACGGAGGGAAACAGTCAGAATCGAATGGAAAAAGAGAGTCGAGATGAAAAGCGGGAACGCTTAGAGCAGATCAAGGAAAGGATTCGGATTCAATTGAGGGATCGAAGCCAGGTGGATGACGATGTTCTCTACGCGTGTATTGAGGAAGCTGTGGAGGAGGAGGCGAGAGCGCGCTATCTTCCACTGGCGGGAAGGCTCGAACTCAGAAATCGCCTTGTGAATGCATTTCGGAGGCTTGATATCTTGCAGGAACTCGTGGATAACCCGGAGATCACAGAGATCATGATCAATGGAAAGGATCAGATTTTTGTGGAACAGCATGGTCGGATTTCGAGATGGGAGGAGGGATTTGACAGCAATCAACAGCTTGAGGATATGATTCAGCAGATTGTGAGCAGAATCAACCGCGCTGTCAACGTGGCAAATCCGATTGCGGATGCGAGACTCCCGGATGGTTCCCGTGTCCACATCGTGCTTCCACCGATTGCGCTTGACGGTCCTGTTGTGACGATCCGAAAATTCCCGGAACCGATCACTGTACAACGCTTACTGGAACTGGGCTCTCTGAGCGAGGAAGCTGTCGAATTTCTGAAAAAACTTGTGTGCGCGGGTTACAACATCTTTATCTGCGGGGGAACCGGATCGGGTAAGACTTCGTTTCTCAATGCGATGTCTGCGTTTATCCCGGAGACGGATCGAATTGTGACGATCGAGGACTCGGCGGAGCTGCAGATTTGTCAGGTGCCGAATCTTGTGCGCCTTGAGACGAGAAATGCAAATGCGGAGGGAGAGGGAGCAATTGAGATCAGCGATCTGATTCGGGCGTCACTCCGAATGCGTCCGGATCGAATTATTGTCGGAGAGGTCAGAGGAAAAGAATGTCTCGACATGCTTCAGGCGCTCAACACAGGTCATGCGGGGAGTCTGTCGACCGGTCACGGGAACAGTCCGAAAGATATGCTTTCGCGACTCGAGACGATGACCTTGATGGCGGGAGAGCTTCCTCTGATGGCGGTGAGAAGCCAGATCGCCTCAGCTCTTGATATTATGGTACATCTCGGGCGACTTCGGGACAAGAGCAGGAAAGTTCTCGAGATTGTCGAGGTGGGGGATTTTGAGAACGGAGAGATTCAGTTGAATCCGCTGTTTCGATTTGAGGAGGAATCGGATGAGGATCAGAAGAAGAGGGATGGAGGACGGCGAAGAGAAAAAGTCAAAGGAAGTCTTGTCAAAGTCGGCAGTCTCCGCTCCGTCGAGAAACTCCGTCAGGCAGGTTATCCAGTATGAGCATTACCGGCTATCGATGAAAGAGTGGCTGATGGCACTTGCGAAGGGCATTGGGATGTGTGCATTGGTTGCATGGACATTTTATCGGAGTCTGATT
This sequence comes from Brotaphodocola sp., assembly GCF_983179755.1. Lineage (NCBI taxonomy): Bacteria > Bacillati > Bacillota > Clostridia > Lachnospirales > Lachnospiraceae > Brotaphodocola > Brotaphodocola sp. Next base: position 17,606 of record NZ_CFAHBC010000019.1, read on the forward strand.
GCGTTTTTGATCCTTCTTCCGGCAGGGCTCTGTTATCCGTTTTATGAGAGCAGGCGTTTAAAAGAAAAGAGAATCTTGACACTGGCTTCTCAGTTTAAGGAGAGCATGGTGATTCTTGCATCTGCGTTGAGTGCCGGTTACTCGATTGAGAATGCGCTCAGAGTCAGTCAGGAGGAGCTTGTGACGCTCTATGGAGCGGAGGGGATGATTACGAGAGCGTTTTCGTGTATGAATGATCAGATCCGGATGAACCGTTCGGTGGAGCAGGTGTTGGAAGATTTTGCACAGAGAAGTGGGATTGAGGATATTCGGAATTTCTCGGAGGTATTTTCTGTCGCCAAACGGAGCGGAGGAGATCTAAGTGGAATCATGCGCCACACCGCAGAGATGATCCGGGACAAGATGCAGGTAAAGGAGGAGATCCAGACGATGACGGCATCGAGAAAATTTGAGCAGAGGATTATGAATCTGATTCCGTTCTTTATTGTATTTTATGTGGATGGGGCATCGCCAGGATTTTTTAAGCAGATGTATCAGACGATGATGGGAAGAGTGCTGATGAGTGGGTGTTTGATTGTCTATCTGATTTCTGTGTGGATGGCGAAACGAATTCTCGAGATTGAGGTTTAAGACTTGAAATTTGAGGGTTCGAGAGTTTTGAGAGCACATTATGTGGAAACGGGGGAGGCGAATGGGGTTAAAGAAAGAACAGGAACGTTGGATTCTTCCGGGACTCTGTGTAGTCGGGAGCCTTCTGCTCTATGTGGGTCTTACTTTTTTCTTGAAGGGGGAGAGTGAGATTGTCGGAAATCGTTTAGAGCGAGGAGGGTATGGGGATGGAAGCTCTGTCTATGAAGTTGAGGTTGATGGTCTTTTGGAAGAACCCGTTGATCTGACTGTGGAAGTTGAACCGCGGATTTACACGGAGCAGGAGGCGGAGCGGGTATTTGAGGAGATCATGGAGGGGATGGAGGAGAAGATTCGCGGAAAGAATCCTTCTCTGATGGAAGTTAGGGAGGATTTGAAACTGCCGTCCCGCTGGGAGGATTCCGGGGTTCGTCTTCTGTGGTATTCGGAGAATCCGGAGTGGATCAGCGCGGCAGGTAAGATTGAAAAAACGGTGGAGGAACCGCAGAACGTTCAGCTTCAGGTGCATATGAGTGCCGGAAAGTATCAGGCAGAATATCTGATATTTCTTCGTCTTATGCCAGCGATCCAGACGGATGAGGAAGCCCTCAGATCGGGATTAATCAAGGAAATTGCAAATCGGGAAGAGAGTGATCGGAGTGAACCGTGGATGGAGCTTCCTGAAATTTATGAGGGAAGAAAATTAACTTATCGGAAGAAGGAAGAAAATCTGTATGCAGTGATTCCGATTCTTGGAGTGGTGATGGCTGTCTTGCTTTTGAGTCAGGAGGGCGCGGAACAGAAGAAAAAAGAAAAACTTCGGGAAAAAGAACTGCTGATGGATTATGCGGAACTCGTGTCAAAGCTGATGGTTTTAATCGGTGCCGGACTAACGGTGAGAAGTGCGTGGGAGCGCATGGTCAGGGATTATGAGTCAGCTCTTGACGGAAAGCGGATCAAACGCCGGGTCGCCTATGAGGAGATGCGCCAGACTTCTTTTGAGCTTGCAAATGGAATTGCGGAGTCTGTCGCATTTCGGGAATTCGGTCGCAGGTGTGGGGTACAGCAGTATCTGAAGCTCAGCAGTCTTTTAGAACAGAATCGTCGCTCGGGCATGAAAAACCTGAGAGCAATTCTTACGGCAGAGATGGAGGATGCATTTGAGGCGCGCAAGAATCTGGCGAGGACAATGGGAGAGGAGGCGGGAACAAAACTGCTCGCACCACTGTTTATGATGCTTGGCATTGTGATGGTGATGATTATGGTGCCGGCAATGATGTCGATGGGATAGTAAATAGTAGGGAGCGGAATTTGGAGTAAATTTATTGCGAGGCATGAAAAAGCATGTGGTTTGGAATGTGATTTACAGAAATCAGATTGCAGTACATGAGTAGAAATTTCCCGAACCGTAACGAAATGAGAAAGGAGAAAAAGATGAGAAACGAGTTTGTTGAATTTATGCGTCAGGAAGACGGTGTTGGCGTGATCGAGGTGGTTTTGATTCTGGTGGTGCTGATTGGACTTGTAATCATCTTCAAGGAGCAGATCACCAAATTGTTAAACAATATTTTCAAGGAGATTGAGAAACAGTCGAAGGAAGTATACTGATGCAAAAACAAAAAAATGTGGGTGCTCAGGTCACAGTATTTCTCAGTCTGGTGATGATGTGTCTGTTCGCTTTCTTCTGTGTTCTATTGGAATCAGCGCGGACAGCTGGAGCGAGATGGTACCTGCGGACAGCGGTCTCTTCTGCAATGGATTCGGTCTTTGCACAATATCACAGGGAAGTTTGGGATTCCTATCGCCTTTTCTTTGCAGAGTATGATGTGCCGGAGAAGATGGAGGCAGATTTTGCCTCCTATCTTCAACCGTATCTTGAGGCGAAAAACTGGTATCCGATGGAGCTGGCATCTGTGACAGCGGAAAATCAGCTTTTTGCAGTGGATGATGATGCAGTCTATTTTGAAAAAGAGATTCTGGACTACATGAAATTTGGCTTCTGGAGAAGTGAATTTCAGGCAGAAGAGGCGAAAGACATCATCGAGAGAGGAAGGGATGCGGTGGCAGTCAAAGATACTGCCACCCTTTACCGGAAACATGCGAAGCAGGCACTCAAATTGGAAAAAGTACTTGAAGAGATCAGCGAGAATCTCAACTGTCAGGAAGAGTGGAAAAGAGAAGGTCTTTCCTGTCTGCAAGACTATGATGGATCGGGATTTCGAGAGCAGGCAAGGTCGTTGATCAAGGAGCTTGAGAAAATGCCCGGTCTCGTGGAGAAATACCGAAAGCAGGCGGACAAGCTCGCGGAGGATCTTGCAGAGACTCGAAAAAAAGTTGAAGCAAAATCCGATGAGATGAGTGCAGAGAGCATGGAATTGATGATGGAGGAAATCCGAGAATATGAGGATTATGTCTCGGAAGACGGAGTTCGTCGGAGGGAAATCGAGGCACTCGAGGAAAAGTCGAGAGAGCAGATCGCGTTCGTGGAAGAAGTCATCGAAGAATCTCTGGAGGTTGAGCAAGAGATCGATGACTGGGAGAGCGATGATGAGGATGATGACGGACCAGATCTTGAGGAATTATGGAGTCCGGTGGAACGCCATTTTCGGAGACTGGAAATTCCGAGACTTTCTTTTTCCTATGGCGTAAAAGATAAAGAAAAGGAGAATCTGCTTGAAAAAGTTGAGGAGCTCTTTCGGGATGGAGTGCTCACTCTGTTGATTCCGGGGGACCGAAAGCTGTCTGAAAAAACGGTAGATTTGAGTGAGGTACCATCCGCAGAGCATGGGGAGAGCAATCGAAACGTCGGAATCGCGTCGCATTTTATAGTCAACCAATATGATGGCATATTCTTTAAAAATTTTTGCACCGGGCAAAAGAAAAATCAGTCAGATGGAGAGAACAGAGAGATTCAGGCAGTTCAGATTCAGGCAGTTCAGATTCAGCAGGGTCAGGCATCTGGAATAGAGGGTGTAGAAGTAAAATCAGGCAGAAAGGTTTCTTTAGATAAGGATTCGCAGGGAGATTCTAAGGACAGTGAGGAAAACAAAGATCCTGATGGGGATACCGATTCAGAGGAGACTATGGGAAATGCAAATGCTCATCCGACCGCTTTGGATTACGAAGTCGAATATCTGATTGCTGGAAAAGATTCTGATAAAGCAAACCTGATGGGAGCGCTGGAACGTCTTCTTGCGGTGCGAGAGGGACTGAATTTGCTTCATATTCTCTCAGATTCTCAGAAGCGTTCTGAGGCGAGAAAGTTGGCGATGGAGATTACCGGACTGGCGAGCGCTTCCCCGCTGATTCTTGTGACAACATTTCTCGTCATGTCTGTCTGGGCGCTCGGAGAATCTCTGATGGATATTCGGGGACTATTAGCGGGAAAAAAGACTCCGATCTGGAAGAAAAAAGAAGACTGGAAATTGGAGCTCTCCGCCCTGCTCTCAATCGGAGAAAATAAAAAGGTTGAAGATGGCGGTGGAAAGCGGGGACTTTCCTACCTGTCATGGCTAAAAATCTTGTTACTTCTCGGAAATGGCGTAACACAGGAATATCGGATGATGGATTTGATAGAAAAAAATATCCAACTTGGCCAAAGTGAATTTCATATGAGAGATTGTCTATATCAGAGTGAGATTTGGACGACGGTGGAAGCCAAAAGAGTGTTCTTTTCACTGGGATTTGTGGAGCGTCAGACCGGAGGGGGAGATCCAGTCTATCAGATGGAACTTCTGACAGAGCGAGCATATTAAGCCGATGCTTACAAAGACTAAAGAAATAGTTAGATGGTTGATAAAGATGAATGGAGGCGGAGTGGCATGCCTTTTTCCATGGCAGTTTTTTCTTATATCAAAAAAATAAAAATCGTGACTCTCCAAGTACGAATCCTGATTATGAAAAAAAGATTGTGTTTATATTTAAAGTGTCGTGAGAAAAAGGTATGCCGGTCCGTCTCCGCATCTATGACGCTTGAGGCATCACTGGCGTTAAGTCTCTTTGTATTTGCATCTGTAAGTTTGATTCTGCCGATGAAGATCATGACAACTCAGAGAAGGATTCAGGCAGGATTGGAATCTGCATGTGAGGATCTCAGTAAATACGGTTATCTGGCAGATGCAATTTTTAAAGAAATGGCAGATCTTATTCCGGGCGCAGACGAGTCGGATCTGGAATTTGGAAAGAAAATTTTGGAGACAACGGCAGTGATTGCGTATGGGAAGACAGTCGCAATGTCAAAAGTGGATACCGAGCAAATCCGGTCCGTGTCGATGATTCATTCTGCTGTCACAGAAAATGGAGAGATTGTGGATCTTGTGATGGAATACGAGATTCAGATGCCGTTTCCGGTTTTGGGATTAAAAAGCATTTCGACGACTGCGAGAAGCAGACGGCGCATGTGGACGGGAAAGAGCGGATTATCCTCCTTAAGCGGAGGCGAGGAGAGCAAGGAAGAAGATCCGATTGTATATGTCGGAAAGGCAAGCACGCGTTACCACTTAAGCCGGGAGTGCCACTACCTTTCAAGTAAACTGACGGCTGTCCCGTTTGAAGTGATTGGAGAAAAGCGAAACACGAATGGAGGAAAATATTACCCGTGTGCAGTTTGTGGATCAGGGGCATCCACAGGAAGCAGTGTTTATATTGCATCGAGTGGGAGCAGTTACCACACGACAAGGGGATGTCGATCGTTGATTGCATATGTGAGGGCAGTGCATTTATCGGAGGTAAAGCATCTGGGGGCATGTTCTTACTGTGGAAACAGGTAGTGGAGAAATGTGTAGGATAAGGAGGAATTTCGTGATAGGCATAGGAATTTTTGCAGGCTTTCTTACTTTTTCTGCGATTCAGGATTTGCGAAAAAAGAGAGTTGCGGTATGGATATATATGCTTTTTGGAGGATTGGCATTATTGTGGGCGGGATGCCGGATTGTGAGAGCACGGGAAACGTATGTAATTTTGGATCATTTAGCCTCTATTTTGATTGGAATCGTGATTCTGCTTGCGGGAATATGGTCGGACGGTGCAGTCGGTTCGGGAGATGGATGGTTTTTCTGTGTGACAGGGGTGATTCTCGGATTTTGGGAGAATGTGATGTTGCTCTTATACGGAACTCTGCTCTGTGGACTTTTTTCATTGGGATATTTTTTCTGGGGAAAGATTCATCAAAGGGAGGGTGTGGGAAAGACGATGATTCCCTTTCTTCCATTTGTGGCAATTCCAGGGATCTGGCTGATTGTTGAGAGAATATCGTGAATATTTCAATAATTCAAGAGAATCAACCTGTCAACTCCCACATCGAAAGGAAGATCAGAATTGAAAGAAAATTCTTTTATAACTTGAAAGTCGGTGTAAATGAAAAATGAATATCAGAATCGAAAAAGAAAAGATCAGAGATACGAAGAAAAAGAAGGTTGCGAAAGCAAAAACGGAGAGAAGAAACGAAGAAAAAGGGAAAACATATGCAGAGCGGATGAGCAGAGGGCATCATGATTTGCCAGCATCCTACACTGTGGAGACTGCCGGAGTGATGGCAGTTGTCCTGTTCACGATTATGATTTTGATGGGGCAGGCGCTTAGGCTCAGCGGGGAGACAAGGGGAATGTTTCAACTTCATGAACAGGTCGAGAGAGTTCGCCATGAACCGGAACATAAGGAAGATAGAACGATCTCAATTCAATCAGGTGGAAATGGATGGAATCTCGAGATCACTGCTCCAGTGTTTCGCCCGGAGAATTTTTTGAGATTATGGAGTCTTGCGCAGGATGTGCAGTCTGGTAAGTAAAGGATTTTGTTTATGAAAATCAGTTATCGAAGAGAGATGAAACATAATTATCTGATTCTGGATTCAGAAGATCTTGAATGGGATGGGTATGAATGTCGGATGCTTGTAGCAAATTCCATTGAAGGGATTTTGCGGTTTCAGCTTCGTCAGATCGATGAGAAGATTTACTTTTATTATGAGATTACGTCGAAACAGCCGTTGGCAAGAGTCTTAGAGGGAAGAACGATCCGAGTCGGGGAACTGCGCAGTTTTATTATCGGGATTGTGCAGATTGTTGATCGAATGGAAAAGTATCTTTTGAAAGAGAGTTCAGTGATGTTGACTCCGGAATATCTCTACATAGAACCGGAAAATTTTCGTGTCTGGTTCTGTCTCATTCCGGGGATTCAGCGTAACTTCCCGGAAGATTATTCTAAACTTCTGGAATATCTGCTTGGAAAAGTCGATCATCAGGATAAGGATAGTGTTGTTTTGGCGTATGCGCTCTATCAGGAGACGCGAAAGGCAGATTATGGAATGAATGATATTCTCCGGATTTTGCAGACTTTTGGATATCCGGAGCAGGGGACAAGCTCTCGGGGCTGGGATAGAGGTCTAATTTTGGAGGATGAATCTGAGAATGGAGAGTGGGTGGACTACCGATCAAATGATGGCATGAATGAGGAAGCGGGGAGAGACAACAGCGATTTATTTTTGAAGATGCAGAACGGGAAAACAAGGGTGAAAATAATCAGGATAGCATTGATTCGTCTGAATGGAGAAATGGAGAGCAGAGCGGAAAGCGAATCGGAAGAAAAGAAAAAAGAGAGGCAAGGCGGGAAAGAAAACGGAGAAAAAAAGAAGAAAAGCAGAGAAAAAAGGAGATGAGACGGGAGAAAACCGAGGAGAGCGGGCAAAAGAAGAGACTGTGGGTGCGATTTAGGCGTTGGTGGAGGCGATTGTGGGGACGAGAGAAAGGAGTGCCAGATGGTGAGGAGTCAGTCTTAGAAAGTCAGTATCAGAAGGGAACGGAAGGACGATTTGCAGAGGGAGAATTTGCGGGTGAAGAGATTTTTCAGGATCAAGGATCTACTGGAGATTTGAATGATAGAGGAGATGCATGGGGCGCGCAGAATGGTAATTCCTGGGAGAACATGTTTGCTCCGGAGGAGGACGGACTGATTGGAACAATAGAAGCCTCAAAATCATCCTCCAAGATAGATCAGGGAGAGATGGACTGGTCAAAGTGTTCATTCTCAAATGTTGAACAGGATACGCTGGTGCTTGGAGAGTTAAATTTGAATCTTGCACAATCAAAAGAAAATCATCGTTTGCTTGCATTAGACCCAGGCTTGCCGGACATCGAACTTCGATATTATCCGTTTGTCATCGGGAAACAGGAAAATCTGGTGGACTTTGTGCTTGAGCGGGATGTGGTGAGTAGGCTTCATATGAAGATTGATCTGGTCGATTCGGAATATACCATTGAGGATTTGAATTCTACGAATGGGACATTTGTCGCCGGAAAAATGCTTGAGGCAAATGAGACTGTTACGATTCGAGAGGGCGATGAGGTCAAGATTGCAGATTGTCGATACCGGTTTGTCCTATGATCAGAATCACTGCGTTTTTTCGTTTCACTGTGGTTAATGCAAAAAAGCACCACTGGCGATTTGTCCCTTCGTTGAGCAGATAACTCAAAAGAGGATTGTCTCCCTTCTCTTGAAAAATCTTGTGATTTTCCACCTTATAGAGAAAGGGAGACATCGACTCTGGATCATCCCAGACAACCATTGCAACTGTTGCAACCGGAATTTGATCCGAATACCTGCTCCAACAGTTTCTTTCCACTTGGGGTTGCGGCAAGTCCACCTTCAGCCGTCTCTTTGAGTGTGGAGGACATTGCATCGCCGACCTTTTTCATTGCCCAGATGACTTCATCGGCTGGAATTGCGCTCTCGATGCCAGCGAGGGCAAGTTCGGCAGCAACGAAGGCTCCGGCAACACCGGAAGCGTTGCGCTTGATACACGGGATCTCTACGAGACCGGCAACCGGATCGCAGACGAGACCAAGAATGTTTTTCAGGGCAATGGCGACAGCGTGCGCAACCATTTCCGGAGTACCGCCGGACAGCTCAGTGATAGCAGCGGCAGCCATGGCGGCGGCGGAACCGCACTCAGCCTGGCATCCACCTTCTGCTCCAGCAAGGCAGGCGTTGTCTGCAATTACCATGCCGACGGCGGATGCTGTGAACAGAGCCATGACACAATCATCATGGGAACAGCCCTTTTCTGCTTCCATTGTGAGGACAGCGGCTGGAAGGATTCCACAGCTTCCAGCTGTCGGGGCAGCGACGATTCGACCCATTGCGGCATTGAGCTCGGATACAGCCAAAGCGCGGTAGAGCGCACTCGACATCAGAGAGCCGGTCAGACTTTTGCCAGATTCAGAGACCTGGCGCATCTTGTAGGCACTTCCTCCGGTCAGTCCGCTGGTGCTTCGGATATCCTTCTCACTTCCCGGATCGATACAGGCAGTCATAACCTGATAGTTGTTTTCCATCTGACGGAAGATGTCCTCCTCAGATCGCTCTAACTGATCCGCCTGTTGTTTTAAGACCAGTTCAGAAATGCGGGTCTTACTTTCTGTGGCAGTACGGACGATGGATGCGATGGTGTGATAATCAAAATGAAATTCCATAATCGTTTTCAGTCTCCTTCCGGTCAAATTGGTTTCAGCATGGTGCTGGAGTAGATGTTATCCAGCTTCTGAATTCGATCATTCAGATCTGGATCAATCGTTCCTTCCAGTTCGATGGTCATGACAGCTTCTCCCCCTTTTTCATTGCGGGAAAGACGGAAATTGCAGATATTGGCACCGGTTTGTGCCACTTCCTCTGTTACGGAAGCGATCGTTCCGGGAGCGTCGCGGTGGAGGACGATCAGGGTTGTGTACTGGCCGGTAATCGAAACATCCATGCCGTTGACTTTTGTCACAAGAATATTTCCACCGCCGATGCTGCTTCCCTGAAGACTGACTGTGCGGTTGTTGGCATCTGTCAGAGTAATCAGAGCTGTATTTGGGTGGGCACCATCAATTTCGCCGGTTGTGATTTCAACTTCAAGTCCTTCTTTTACCGCAAGGTCGGGTGCAAAGCGAATTCTCTCATCATCGGTATTCATACCCATAATACCGGCGATCAAAGCCTTGTCTGTACCATGACCACGATAGGTTTTTGCGAAGGAACCGTGAAGAAGGATGGAAGCGTGAACTGCCGGAGCACCGAGGAGGGCGCGTGTAATACGCCCGATTCGTGCAGCGCCAGCAGTGTGAGAACTGGAGGGACCGATCATAACCGGTCCGAGAATATCGAATACATTCATCATCTGCGTGCCTCTCTAAAGTGTAAGGATTATGACTAAAAATAGTCGTTGAGTATCTTTTTATTATAGACGGAAAGTCTCATAAAAGAAAGGAAAAGGCGAAAATTATGAAAATCTTTTTTAAATAAACAGAGAGAGTATTTTTCTGTTACTTTATGGGAGAATGAAATGAAGAATATAATTGTGGTTGAAGATAAAAAAATATCTAAACAGTATGAAAAAGATTTGTAGTAGTGGATAAAGAAACATAAAAATAACAAATCTCCTTGACATAAACAGAATTTACGGCTATACTTGTCACGAAAATAAATAACGGGCGTGTTACTGGTTATGCAGGCATCAACCTTTAGAGAACATTTTCCAAGTATGGTGTGTTCTCTATATGGTTGATGCCTTTTTTGTTTCATAGGAATGATTTCTGGGAACCCGGGAAATCCTAGAAGGTGTTTGAAACTTATTTTTGCAGAACAAAGAATGCAGACCGTGACAGAGCCTGACTAAAACAAGGAGAAAGAAAATGAAAGACAAGGTATTTGGGGTGCTCCAGCGAGTGGGGCGGAGTTTCATGCTTCCGATTGCAGTTCTTCCGGTTGCAGGACTGTTGCTGGGAATCGGCAGTTCCTTCACGAACGAGACGACAATTGCGACATACGGACTTCAGGGACTTTTGGGAAATGGAACCCTTCTTCATGCTCTGCTCGTCATCATGAGCAAGGCAGGAAATGTGATTTTTGATAACCTTCCGATTATTTTTGCAGTTGGTGTTGCGATCGGAATGGCTCAGGCAGAGAAGGAAGTAGCAGCATTGTCTGCGATGATCGCTTTTTTTGTCATGCATGCATCAATCAATGCGACGTTACTGATTTCAGGAAAGATTCTTGCAGATGGATCGATAGCAAGTGATGTTCTCGAGGGAACGATTGCGGGTGTATGTGGAATCCAGAGTTTGCAGATGGGTGTATTTGGTGGAATTATTGTGGGACTTGGAGTGTCTGCACTTCATAACCGTTATCACAAGATTGTGCTTCCGAATGCACTTTCGTTCTTCGGTGGTTCTCGCTTTGTTCCGATCATCTCGACTGTTGTGTATGTGGGTGTCGGAATTCTGATGTGCTTTATCTGGCCGACCGTTCAGAACGGAATTTTCGCTCTCGGCGGACTGGTTACGGGAACTGGATACTTCGGAACCCTGATTTTCGGAATCATCAAACGTGCACTGATTCCGTTTGGTCTTCATCATGTTTTCTATATGCCATTCTGGCAGACTGCTGTTGGCGGAACGATGATGGTAGATGGCAATCTTGTTCAGGGTGGTCAGAACATCTTTTTTGCACAGCTCGCATCTTCTGATGTGACACATTTCAGTGCAGAGGCAACCCGTTACTTCTCGGGTGAGTTTATTTTCATGATTTTTGGACTTCCGGGTGCGGCACTTGCGATGTACCGCTGTGCAAAGCCGGAGAAGAAGAAAGCAGCAGGCGGTCTTCTGCTGAGTGCGGCACTTGCCTGTATGTTTACCGGAATCACAGAGCCGATCGAGTTCTCTTTCCTGTTTGTAGCACCGATGCTCTTTGCTGTTCAGGTAGTTCTTGCAGGAAGTGCCTACATGATCGCTCATATTTTAAATATTGCAGTTGGACTGACGTTCTCGGGTGGTCTTCTGGACCTGTTCATCTTCGGTGTTCTTCAGGGAAATGCGAAGACGAGCTGGATGCGTATTATTCCGGTGGGAGTGATTTATTTCCTTCTGTATTACTTCATTTTTAGTTTTCTGATCAAGAAGTTTGATCTGAAGACTCCGGGTCGTGAGGACGATGATGAGGAGACAAAGCTGTATACAAAGGCGGATGTCAATGCACAGAGAAATGGCGGAAATTCCGGAAGTAATGCAGGTGTTTCCGGCGGATCAAATGCAAATGGAAATTCGGATGAGAAGAGCGTGATGATTGCGAGAGGTCTCGGTGGCAAGAAAAATATTGTCTCCGTGGACTGCTGTGCAACGAGACTGCGCTGTACGGTTTCTGATTCGGATCTTGTTGATGAAAAGATGCTTAAGGCAACCGGTGCAGTCGGAGTTGTAAAGAAAGGTCAGGGTGTTCAGGTTATTTACGGACCGCAGGTAACGGTGATCAAGTCCAATCTCGAGGCGTATCTTGAAACTGCTTCCGAGGAGGAGACGGAACCGACTGTAAGCGTAAATAATATGGCAGCAGAGACTGTGGATACACAGAAGGATAGCAAAACGAGCAAAGACCATGCAGAGACTGAGATGACAGCAGAAGAGAAGGCAACTGAGAAAGAGGTTCATGAACTCTGCTCTCCGTTTCGTGGAACTTTAAAACCGATCACAGAAGCACCGGATGAGGCATTTGCGAGCAAGGCAATGGGAGATGGATATTTTGTAATGCCGGAGGATGGAACGGTTGTGGCACCGGAGGACGGTGAGGTTATGTTTGTTTTCCCGAGCAAGCATGCGATCGGAATGAAAGCTTCTGATGGAACCGAGTATCTGCTTCACATTGGTGTCGACACCGTAAAACTTGACGGAAAAGGATTTGAGGTTTTCGTCAGCGATGGACAGAAAGTGAAAAAGGGCGACAAGCTGATGGAATTCGATCCGAAATTCATCAGAGAGAATGCGGTGAGCGATGCCTGCATCGTGATTTTCACCGGTCTGACAGAGGGACAGCAGTTGAAACTGGAAGGGGAGAAGACAGTGAAACGGCTGGAGAAAGTTGGTCAGATCTGCAAGTAGGATTTAAGAAAGTATTTGAATAAAGGGAGTATTTTTTATAATACCTTCTGCACATTGCGGTTCTTCTGATATCATGTATAATGATAATTAGAGAAGGCAGGTGCGGGAGGTATTTTTATTATGTATCGAATTGTGAAGGTTCTGAATAACAACGGAATTTTGGTTTTAGATGATGAATCAAAGCAGGAACAGATTTTGCTCGGAAATGGAGTTGGATTTGGACATCGGATGGGAGAGCGCATGAAGGAGCTCCCGAATGCGAGGCGATATGAGCTTGTCTCGGAGAAGACTTCAGCTTTGACGCGAGTCAACGGAATTGATCCGATTTTTATTGAAGTGTCTGGAAGGATCATCGAGGAGGCAGAGAAAGTTTTGGGGGCGCTTCATCATGATATTTTGATTCCGATGGCAGATCATATTGCGATGGCGGTTGCGCGTGCGAAAGAGAACAAAGAAATTCCGAATCCGTTTCGCCAGGATATTGAGGCGCTGTTTGAGGAAGAGTATCAGACGGCGAGACGGGGGAGTCAGATCATTGAGGAGATGACGGGAGTTCGTTTGGGGGAGGATGAGACCGGTTACATCACGCTTCACATTCACTCAGGACGCACAGAGGAAAATGTGGCAGAGTCGCTTGAGACGGCGCGGATGGTCAATGAGTGTCTGTCAATGATTGAGACAGGAATGAAGAAAAAACTTCCACTTGGATCGCTTGGCTATAATCGACTTGTGAGTCATGTCCGTTACATGATTGCGCGTGCGCGAAGGGGCGAGAAAGCGAATCTTGATATGGAGGATTATGCAAAGGGAACCTTCCCTCATGAGTATGAGCTTGCGGATCAGATCTGTCGGAAATTGGAAAAAGAGAGCAGGCTGAAATTCGAGCGGGAGGAGACCGGATATCTGGCAATTCATATCAAGAGAGTCATGGGATGAGGGATTAAGAGATTATGTAAAAAAGTCAGTCTTGATTTGAAACGCCTCCTATGCTATACTCGTATCCGTTGTCAAAACCCGCAAAAACCAAGGTCTTAAAGGGCTTACGCCGGGAATCGAGTGTTCGTGACCTTCCACTCGTAAAACAAAACTAGAGGAGAGAAAATAGAATATGAGTAGTTCTAAAAACAACGTGCAGTTTATGACAGAGGCTGCGATGATCGCAGCAATTTACACCGTGTTGACACTGGTGCTGGCACCGATCTCTTATGGTCCGGTACAGTTTCGTGTATCAGAGGCACTCTGTGTGCTTCCGTACTTTACGTCGGCAGGAATTCCGGGACTTTTCCTTGGATGCCTGATTTCAAATGGTGTTGGTATGGCAATGGGAACCACGATTCTTCCAGATGTGGTATTTGGAAGTCTGGCAACCCTGATCGGAGCAATCGGTTCCTATGTACTTCGCAAAAATAAGTGGCTGGTATGCATTCCGCCGATTGTGGCCAATGCGCTGATTATTCCATTTGTTCTGCGTTATGCATATGGTTCTCCAGATCTGATTCCGTTTATGATGCTGACGGTCGGAATCGGAGAGGTGCTTGCAGTCGGTGTTCTCGGAAATCTGCTCCTGACTGCACTGGAAAAATACAGTGGACGCATTTTCAGAAAGAATCATATTTAAGGTTTATACCCAAAGAACCAAGCGGAACCCGCTTAACACAAAAAGCCGTACAACCTGGAGAAAATTTCGGGAAGTACGGCTTTTTTGCATGGTTAAATTATTAGAGCATCTAGAGCATCTGCATATAAGCAAGCAATTTGTTGATTGCAATCGCACCGACGATGATAAGCACAATCAGGATCACAGCGGAAATTTTGAGGAAAAACCGCTTGTAATAGAGATAGGCCTCTGCAAAATCCTGCTGTTCAAGTGAGGTTGGAATCTTTCCGGTGGCGAGTCGGCGAAGATAAATCCAACCGTAAATCGGAATGTTCATGCACATGAAGGTGTAGAACCATGAGCGAATATCGTTTTCCAGATATTCATCATCATCCTCGTCGCGATAATCGTCTTTATAATCTTCTTCATCGCCATACACATCAGGGAAAATATCGTCATCTTCTTCATCAATCACTCCATGAGCGTTTCCTGAAAACATAAATTTTTGATGCGTATTTTGAGACGGCGTGGGCGTCGTATTGGAAGCGGAATCTGGGTCAGAAACCGGAATTTCACCAGGTACCTTTGTTGGTATCTCGCCAGATACTTTTGCAGATGTTTCATCCGATACATTTGCAGGCATTTTGTTCGCCACGTTAACGTTAGTGGGCATTTCACCAGATTCTTCCACAGGCGCTTTTTGATTTTGGTTTGGCTTCACGAGGGAAGCTCCCGGATATGGCTGAGGTTCCCGATTAGGTTTCACCGGATCTGCGATTCCCGAAGGAGTTTGAAATGCCTTGAAATTCGTTTTGTTTGTCTTGTTCATCTCATTCCATCCTTTCAATTCCCATCCGGGTTTGCAGTAACCGTGGAGCCTGTGACTCCGGGACCGCCGGTCAGGCCACTGTTGGTATTCCATTTGCGGGATTCCTGACGAAGCGACTGTTCGAGCTTCGTCTGCTCATTGCTGATCTGTTGTTGATCCTGAGCCTGTTTTGCATTTTCCTCGCGCTCTTTCTGTGCCTGCATGCTCTGCCACTGGCTTGCAGTCGGGAGAGTGGAGACGCGGGCAATCGCGCTGTTTAAGCGATCGCTGTATTCTTTTGCCTTATCGAGATCCTGAACTTCCGGCAATTTGTCGATTGCGGTCTGAATCAGGGAGGATGCATTCGGAGCCTGATACTCCAGATTTTCGACGTCCTCAAGGGCAGTCAGGAAGTCCTGACGGCGTGTCTCGGCTTCGAGTTCCTTGCGTTTCTTCACAGCCTCTTCCTCGGCCTTCTTCTGGGCATCGGCTTTCTCTCTTGCCTTCTGCTGTTCATAGCGGTCGATCGTGTCCTTCATGTTTGCGATGATCGGAGTGAAGGTGTCGTACTTCTTTTCGACACGCTCAAGAAAATCTGCGCGCTCCTCGCCCTCGTCGACCTGATTGATCTTTGCGAGAAGGGCGGTGTACTGATTCTTCACCCAGTAAGTATCCTCGACGGTCTCGATCGTCTTGTCCTCAAAGGAGGTGACAGAATTTGTGAGCTCCTCAACGAGCTTCTGCTGTTCCTTGTCATGGAGATTCTGCTCGGCGCGCAGGTCAGCGGTTGTGCTCATGTAGTCGACGATGCCGGTCTTCTTGTCAGCCTGTTCGACAACCGTCGTCGGCATCTCCCAGTCGAGAGGTTCCTTGCCGACGTGAATCTGATCCATGACATTCTTCCAGATTTTTCCGGCATATGTGCTTCCGTAGACACCCGGCATTGCGCGCGGGGTGTCGTAGCCGACCCAGACAGCCGTGGTGTAGTAGCGGGTGTATCCGCAGAACCAGGTGTCCTTACTGCTGTTTGTTGTTCCGGTCTTTCCGGCACACGGCATATCGTTTGCGAGTGCGAGACCGCGACCGGTTCCGTAGCTCTCGGTCATCGTTCCTTTGAGGATGTCGGTCAGCATGAAGGCGGAATCTTCCTGATAAACGCGGTTTGCGTGTTCCTTCATATCTTTTGTCAGCTCGCCCTTCTGCTCGTGCTCGATTTTCACGATGCAGGTGCGGTCATTGTATACACCATTGTTTGCGAGTGTGCTGTATCCCTTTGCCATGTCGACGATGCGGACACCGTTTGTGAAACCGCCGATGCTGATGGACGGTGCACTCTTATCAATGTAGGAGAGTTTCTGAAATTCCATCTCTCCGAGATAATTGAGTCCGTACTCGACACCGACATCACAGAGCACCTGCCAGGCGACGGTATTTAAGCTTCGGTTTAAGGCCTCGCGGACTGTCACATTTCCAAAGTAGTTTCCACCGCTGTTGGAAGGACCATCAGTCCACTTGTGGTCATTGACAATGCGCGCCGGATAGTACTCACCGGTGTCAAATGCTGGACCATAGTCAAGAAGAGGCTTGATCGTACTTCCCGGCTGGCGGGCACTCAAGTAAGCGCGGTTGTAAATATCCTCGGTACCGCGTCCGCCGACGATGGCGACAACGTAGTTGCTCTGGTTGTCGACGATGACGCCGGCTCCCTGAAGCGCAAATTTGCCATTGTCCTGAAGCTCCGTGTAGGAGGCGAGTGTCTTGTCGATCTCGACCTGAAGCTCTGCCTGAATTTGGCTGTCGAGGGAGGTGTAGATTCGGTATCCGCCGGAACGGATCTCGTCGTTCTTGTCGTTGTATGCCGTCTGGTAGGCATCCATGTATGCCTTGTAGTCATCCTTGTCGGAGAAGGTGTAGCGGAATTCAAATCCGTCGAGGGACATCAGGTAGAGAGCCGCACAGTGAATTGCGTAACTGCTCTGGTAGTTCTCATCTGTTCCCTCAGATTCTTCCTGAACGATGTTCAACGGCTGAGCTGTGTAGGAATCATACTGCTCCTGTGTCAGATCTCCGACCTCAAGCATGCTTAAGAGGACATCGTTTCGCTTTTTTAAGGATTCCTCCGGGTGCTTGACCGGGTCGTAGGCGGAAGGGCTGTTGCTGATGCCGACGAGAACTGCCGCCTCATAAGGTTGCAGATCTTCGGCGTTCTTTCCAAAATAGTACCGGCTTGCAGCCTGGACTCCGTAACAGTGGTGACCGTAGAAGTTCGTGTTGCAGTAAAACTCCATGATGTCTGCCTTGGAGTATTTCTTTTCGATCTCCGGTGCGAGAAGAATCTCCACGATCTTTCGTGTGAAACTGCGCTCCTGTGTCAGGTAGGTATTTTTCACAACCTGCTGGGTGATTGTGCTTCCGCCCTGCCTGATTTCGCCCTTATTCTTTACAAGGGAGAGGCCTGCACGAAAAGTTGCGATCCAGTCCACTCCGGAGTGGCTCTTAAATCGCCGGTCCTCCTGTGCGATGTAGGCGTTCTGGATGTTCATGCTGATCTGGCTGATCGGGACATACTCGTAGTGTCCTGCGTTGATCAGACCGATCTGGCGGCCATCCTTGTCGTAGACTTCCGTGTCCGAAAGCATGCTGAAATCGGAGCGCTGCATCTGCGCCAGCTTGTCGTAGGCGACGGAACGGCAGTGATCCAGTTCGGGGCGGACTTTTGCATAAATGAGGAGCGCCACAAGCGCACCGACGATCATGACGCTTGCCAAGATTTGAAACATGCCATTAAAAAGCCAGCCAAGGATTCCAAGGATGCTTGCCGGAATTCTTGAGAGCTTTTTTGGTGGTCGTTGTCCGCTGTGTGGTGACTGATTTGTGCTGTTGTTTTTCATAACATATACCTCGTTGAAATACAGTGGTGTGCAGTAACTGTAAGGATTTGGAACAGTTACTTACAAAGTACAGAAGTATTATAATACAAAACGAAAGAAAACGGTACAAAAACGAGGAAAACAAAGAAAAACATTGACTTTCTTTTCAAAAGGAAGTAAAAAAATAGGTGAAATCAAATAAGAAACTATAAATGAGCAAATTTGAAAAAATGCACAAAACTATGCCACAGACTTTACAAAGGAATCAAAATCATGGCATTCCTTTGCACATTGAAAAAGATACCTGTATTTTTCCATCTGAACAATATTGCTGATTTTGTAGTATCCGTTTTCAAAAGAACAGAATTCACCAGTTCCTGCCACACACATGTAATGTGCCAGTGACATCAGCAACCAATACCTTTGGATTCCCTGGGAAGAACGGATCTGGTAATTGTCCAGTGCCAGTTTTGTCTTGCATTGACGGAAAAATACTTCGATTGGCCACCGGCATATGTAATAAGCCAGAATCTCATCCATTGATAAGGATGTATCCGTGCTGAGAAAAGCCCGAAGCGCTTTCGGATTTCCAAATGCTTTTTCGGGATAACTTAAAAGAACTACGGCATTTTCAATTCCGTTGAGTTTTCCCTCATACTGGTACACATAATATTTTTGATTTTTCACTGTCACAAGGTGAAAATCAGAACTTGTAATCGACAGAAGGGTGGCAAACTCACTAAGTTTCTTTTTGATCCCAAAGGGATAAAGCATCCGGTTTGTTTTTAATGCGCCGATGGTATGAAAGCCTTTCGTAGCAAACGTATTGATTATTTTTTCAGAAACGTACCAACAGTCACAGAGAAAATAGGACATGACCGGTGGAACAGGCAACTCTTTTGCGATGTTCTGTACAATATCAATCTTCGAAACTGATTTATTGTACATTACAAAAGCGTAATTCAGAACAATGCCATTACAGGAAAGCATAACGGCAACTGCCTGATGCCCGTAATCCTGTTTCCTCTTTAAATGAGATTGGTGAAAATACGCATCTTCGATGGGATGCAGAGCCCGTGACGAAGGCTTTGTTTTTGAAGCTATCGTATCATCAACAATACAGAAAACAGGTTTTCCAGTACGGACTGCTTCTGAATAAATAATCTCAATAACAGACTGTTTTAATGCATTGGCAAGCAATGAGTCATTCCATTTCCCAGAATTAAGGAAATGTGCAATCGTAGTCCGGTGGCAAGAAGTGCTTTTAGCAAAATCCGTGATTTTTCCATGGTATCCTAAGATGAAAATACTGGTCAGGATACTCATAAAGTGGTTGATCACCCGATTCGAATAAAATTTACAGAGGTTTAATTTCTTAAACTGGTTGTATATGAATGCTGAATGATGTATAGTATTTGCAGGAGACACCTTCTTTCGTGAATGTTGCAAATGTTGGTTTGGTCACTTTCATTATACAACACAATCGAATCCAAGGTGTCTTTCTTTTATGCAAAATCACGAACTTGCTCATTTATAGTAAAGGAGGAATAAAAGATGCGTATGTTGAATATTGGATGTGTAATTTATGGAGCTAAAAAAGGAAGTAAGACTGGAGCACGTTTAGGTAAAAAATTTGGTACAAAGGGTGCAGTTATTGGTGGTGCTCTTGGAGGAATCATAGGCGGAACTATTGCAGCATCAACGCCTATTCTGAAAAGTTAAGAATCTATCTTTATGAAAACGGCATTGCAAGATGGAAGTGAGAGATTCCTTATCTATCCTGCAATGCCGTTTTTATTGTCTATTATTCGGCTATTCAATGACTGAGTAGTTCACTTTATCCCCAGACTTCCTCGGCGATTTTCTTGACGAGTGCGAGTTTTGCCCACTGGTCTTCGTCGGTCAGCTTGTTTCCGATCTCGCAGGAAGCAAATCCGCACTGTGGGCTTAAATACAGGCGATCCAGTGGAACATACTTTTCTGCCTCATGGATTCGGGCGATCACAGCCTGTTTATCCTCAAGTTTCGGGGACTTTGTGGTGATCAGACCGAGAACAACTTTCTTGTCATCGGCAACATGCTTTAATGGCTCAAAATTGCCAGAACGCTCATCATCGAACTCGAGATAGAAGGCATCCACATTCTCTTTGGCGAAGAGGAATGGAGCGACCGGAGCATATCCGCCGGAACTTGCCCAGGTGGAGTGGTAGTTTCCACGGCATACATGAGTTGTGACAGTCAGATCATCCGGTTTGCCTTCGAGAGCCAGATTGTTGATGCGCAGATATTTTTCTGCCTCAGCTTCAAAGGAAGTATCATCGCCTTGACGTGCAATCCAGTAGAGCTTGTCACAGAACATTCCCCAAGTGCAATCATCAAGCTGAATGTTCCGGCATCCTGCGTTGTAGAGATCCTGAATAACTGTGCGGTAAGCGCTTGCAATATCCTGAATCAGCTGTTCTTGATCCGGGTAAACAGAGTCCGTGATCTTGCCATTGTCCTCACGGTAGAGTTCTGCGAGGAGCTGTGCCGGAGCCGGGAAGGTCTGTCTTGCAACGGTATTCTCATCCTCAAACTGTTTTATGAATTTAAAATGTTCTACGAACGGATGATTTTCACCGGAAATCTTTCCTGTCACACGAACGGAACCGTGGGTAGTCTCCTCACCGTGGAAGAAGTAACCATGGTCAAGTTCCACTTCCTGAAGCCCCTGAAATCCCCACATGAAATCGAGATGCCAGTAGCTTCTTCTAAATTCGCCGTCGGTGATCACCGAATATCCAGCTTTTTTCTGCTTTTCTACAAGTTTGGTGATTTCCTCATCCTCCACCTGCTTTAATTCCTCAGCGGAAATTTTTCCAGCCTTATAATTTGCGCGGGCTTTTTTCAAATTTTCTGGGCGAAGAAAACTTCCTACATAGTCATATCGAAACGGTGCGTGTAAATTTGCCATTGTCTTATCCTCCTGTTTGCTTAACGTGCTGTTTGTTTAACGTGGTTTCATTGTAGCGGATGAAGACAAAACTGTAAAATACGAAAGAAATCGCGTTTGATATAGGGCGTATCTATACCAAGAGCGTTTATGCACAGGGATTTTGATGGGAAGGTGTCAGTAGCGACGACTAGAATTATGCGCTAAGTTTCCGCAAACGTCGACATGAATTACATAATTACATAACTACATAACTACATGGGAATATAGCGTTTCAGCGCCTCGATATAGAGCATGCCGAAACGTCCCGGTTGCATTTTTTTGTGGGTGATGTAGCCGATTTCCATATAGTCGTCGACGTCGAGTGGAACTGCCACAATATTTTTTCCGTTGAGTTCCTCGCTGATCACGCCACTGCAAATCGTGTATCCGTTCACGCCGATCAGGAGATTAAAGAGGGTTGCGCGGTCGCGGACAACGATATCCTTTTTAGATTCTCGCGTGCTCAAAATTTCCTCGGAAAAGTAAAACGAATTGTGTTCACCCTGCTCGTAGGAGAGGCGCGGATAGGGTGCGAGATCTTCCAAGGTAATCCGTTCTTTTTTGGCAAGCGGGCTGAAACTGCTGACAAAAACATGGGGATGGGCGACAAAGAGCGGATGGAATTTTAAATCGTGTTCTTTGAGTGTCTTTTGCAAAATCGTCTCGTTAAATTTATTCAGATAGAGGATTCCGACCTCACTGCGCAGGCGGGCGACATCCTCAATGATCTCATAGGTCTGGGTCTCGCGGATTCTAAAATCATATTCTTCTCCGCCGTATTGATGAAGAAGCTCCACAAATGCCTCAACGGCAAATGAATAGTGCTGTGTGGAGACGCAGAACTGGTGCTTGAGTGGTGCAGTTCCGAGATACCGCTCCTCGATCAGGTTGGTCTGTTCGATGACCTGACGCGCGTATCCGAGAAATTCTTCTCCCTCGGCGGAGACGAGAATGCCCTTATTGGTGCGCTGAAAAATCGTGATGCCGAGTTCGTTTTCGAGTTCGTGAATTGCGGAAGTCAGGCTCGGCTGGGTGATGAAAAGCTGTTTTGCTGCCTCACTGATCGTGCCGGCAGTCGCAGCGGTGACGGCATATTTTAACTGAAGAAGTGTCATGGAAAATCTCCTTGTATCTAATTTTTTTATATTTTGCATTCTGTACTCATATGGTATGGCGGAATAAATCTATGAAACGTCCATAATAAAAAACTTGATAAAACCTAGTATAATGCAAAATCAGAAAATGAGAAAGTTGAAAAACAGGAAAGTCGGAAAAATGGGAAAGTCGAAAACTCAAACATGAAAGGTATGGGAAAACCAGAAAGTACGCCGGAAGATAGGCCAAAAGATAGGCCAAAAGATACGCCAAAAGATACACCGGAAGATAAGTTAGAATATAAGCCCGAACATAAGTCAGAACATGAGCCTGAAGATATCAGGAAAATGATTCCTTGAATATCGGAGCATTTTTGGCTATACTGGAGAAGATCGATAAACAGGAAGAAACTGTAAGAGAAAGCACAAGAAAGCGAAAGTAAAAGAAAGCGAAAGCAAAAGAAAGTAAGAGGTGTGACGGACATGGCAGAGACAGCAGAAACGACAGAGAAGTTATTTTATGAGGACAGCCATATGAGCGCATTTACCGCCCATGTGGTTTCTTGTGAGTGGGATGAGAAAAAGGAGAGCTATGCGGTAGTTTTGGACCGCACGGCATTCTTCCCGGAAGGTGGCGGACAGTACGCCGATTCCGGAAAAATAAATGGCATGGAAGTAGTCGATGTAAAAGAGAAAAACGATGTGGTTTTCCATTACATGAAACAATCGATTGAGCCGGGCACAGAGGTCAAGGGTGAGATTGATTTTGAGGAGCGTTTTTCCAAGATGCAACAGCACACGGGTGAGCACATTGTCTCCGGTCTGGTTCACCGTCATTTCGGTTATGACAACGTCGGATTTCATCTTGGAAAAGAACTCGTGACGATGGATTTCAATGGCATGCTCGATGCAGAGGATCTTCGCAAGGTAGAGCTTGAGGCAAACCAGGCAGTCGCAGAGAATATTGAGATTGTCGTGACGTATCCGACAAAAGAAGAACTCGCTGAGATGGATTACCGAAGCAAGAAGGAGATTGCGGGTCAGGTACGAATCGTGACGGTTCCGGGATACGATGTGTGTGCGTGCTGTGCGCCCCATGTGGCAAAGACCGGCGAGATCGGTCTGATCAAACTTGTGGATGCCGTAAAATATAAGGGCGGTATGAGAGTCACGATGGTGTGTGGATTCCGCGCTTTGCAGGACTACCAGAAAAAGGAGGACAGTGTTCGTGAGATTTCCAGACTGCTCTCCGCAAAGCCGGATGAGGTTGCAGATGCCGTGCGTCGCCTTCAGGCAGAATCCTTAAGCTGGAAAGATAAGGTAATGCGGATGCAGAACCGTTACATGGAGCAGAAACTTGCCGAGATCCCGGAGGAAGCAGAGAACTGCATCCTGTTTGAGGAGGAGATGGACAAGAATGCCGGAAGAAAGTTTGTGGATTCCGGTATGCGCAAATGCAGTGGAATCTGTGCGCTTTTCCTTGGAAACGAGGAGAAGGGATACCAGTATACACTGGGAAGCCAGAGCATCAACCTCAAAGAGTTTATGAAAGAATTTCACAGTGTATTTCCGGGAAAAGGCGGTGGAAAACCGGAGATGGTACAGGGAACGGTTCAGCCTGGCGATCAGCTTTCTGAGGAAGCGATTCGGTTATATCTGTGCAAAAAGTAAAATCTGTGATAGAATCTTGATATTATGAGAGAATATATTGTTTTTGATCTGGAATGGAACCAGAGCTCGCGCGGAAAGGAAGAGGTGGCAGACCAGCTCCCTTTTGAGATTTTTGAGATCGGCGCAGTAAAGTTAAATGATAAGTTTGAGATGACGGATCAGTTCTGCCGACTGATCCGCCCACAGGTTTACACGAAGATGCACTGGATGATCCAGGAAGTGACTCATGTGGAGATGGAAGAGCTTCAGGAAAACGGAATGGATTTTGTGGATGCTTCGAGAGAGTTTTTTGAGTGGTGTGGACCAGATGCGGTGTTCTGCACCTGGGGACCGATGGATTTGACGGAACTCCAGAGAAATATGGATTTTTACCAGATGGAAAATCCGTTTCCAAAACCGCTTTTGTTCTTCGATGTTCAGAAATTGTACGGGCTTGCGTCCGGTGATGGAAAACGGATTTCGCTTGATACGGCGGTCGAGGAGTCAAAGATTGCAAAAGAGAGACCGTTTCATCGAGCAATGGATGATGCCTGGTACACGGCGCAGGTGATGAAAACCCTTGATTGGGAGAGATGGAGTGCGTTCTGTTCTGTGGATTATCACCGACTTCCGGAAGATCGGAGCGAGGAGATCCGCATGACATTTCCGGGATATTTTAAGTATGTCTCCCGCGTATTTTCTTCGAAGGAAGATGCGATGAAAGACAAGACGGTGACATCGATGAACTGCTACGCCTGTGGGCGTGCCCTGCGCAAGAAGATCCGCTGGTTTACCGCAAACCAGAAGACCTACTTTGCGCTTGCGCTCTGTCCGGAACATGGATATCTGAAAGGAAAGATCCGCATGAAAAAGGCGGACAAAAAATCCGAGGAAGAGCAGGTCTTTGTGATTAAGACGCTGAAACTGACGGATGAGGCGGGGGCAGAGCTGATCGCTCAGCGCCGGGACGAGATGCGAAAAAAGCGGGCGAAACGCAATCGCGCGAAGAAAAAGAAGGAGAAAGAATTTGAGCAGGGAATCTATCGGGTGTCGGAGAATGCGACTTCGGTTGCCTGTGCGATTTCAACAGCTTACAAGAATTCTGGGAAGACAAATACAAACTCTGCGGAAGCAGGGGCAAGTCATGGAACCCGCAGTGGAAACCATAATGGGAAGAAGCGCAGAGCTTCGTCAAAAAAAAGGAAATTCGGATGAGAATCCGGATTTCCTTTTTTGTTTCTCTGTTTCTCTTTTTTGCTTTTCTATAATTTATTTCGGTTCGTTTTAGCGTGTAATTGTGCTGTTTTTTATTTCTATTATTTTTATTAGTGCTATTGTTTTTCTTATTTTTCTTGTTTTTCTTAGTTCTGTTGTTTTTGGTATTCCTGTTTTTATTATTCCTGTTCTGGGTGTCTATTATAGGTGTTTCGTGATGTCTTATCAGTTCCGCAAGTCTACTGTTTATTTTTCAGCTCAACCGTGCTTTTGTGGACTTCGAGAGGCATCATCAGATGGTGAATCATGATTCCATAGGCTTTCTGCCCGTCTCCGGATTTCAGCGCATCAAAATAGGCGAGATGCTCGTCAACGGTTCCCTTCACACGTCCCTCTGTGGAGAGGGCATCCTGAGAAGTCAACTGGATCAGATAGAGTAGGCGCTGGAAAATCTGGTTAAATTCATCGTTGTGCAGATAATTGACCAGAAGAAGATGGAACTGGTGGTCGTAGTAGATAAACTGTTCCAGATTGTTGTCGCTGAGTGCATCATCCATATCTTTGAGTGTGCGCTCAAGGTCAGATAAGAGATGTTTGCCCGCAGGAGTGTCGATCTGGGATGCAATGACGGTGGTGCAGAAGCCCTCGATAGCACAGCGGACCTCAATGCTGGCTTTCATGTCTTTTTCATTCAACTGGCGGATCATGAAGCCCTTGCTTGGGATGATGGAAATATAGCCATCCTGACTCAGGCATTGAAGCGCTTCTCTCATTGGGGTTCTGGAAATGCCGATCTCGGCAGAAAGTTTTGTTTCAGAGTATAATTGACCGGGCTCTAATTCTCCGTTCAGAATACTGTTTTTGATGCAATCATAAGCCTGCATTTGCAGGAAACTCTTTGTTTTCATAATGAACAGTCAATCCTTATATATTTTATTCGTCATTTTTCATATTTCTATAAAAATTATACTTCTATAAAAATTTTAATACAAGTCTGATTAATTCTGATTAGGTTTGATTAATACTGATTAATTCCGATGTGATTTTATATCTGTTTTTTGACGTTATAATGCTATCTTAAAACAGATGATACAAGTATGTCAAGGGAATTCCCGATTCGGTGTTAAATTTGTGTGAAGAAAAAATAGAGGTGGGTGTAACAGTTAAAAAAAGACTCTTAAAGGCAGGAACGGAATCCCAAATAGGAGTGATGAGGAGTGAGAAATAAAAACAAAAATAAGAAAAAGAAGCTCAAATTCCAATTATGATTTTTTCAGCGAAGAGTCCTGCCCTGCAAATTTCTAAAACAGAGGGTGATTTGTGCGAGCGTGTAGAAGGAAAAATCCCGGATTTTCTTTAAAAACCCTATGTATATGGAAAAAAACAGACCATTTTTCATGTCAATTGTCAAAAGTGCACAAAGACATTGTGAAAGATTTGTCTAAAATGCAGGTCGATACCATCTTGACAGTATACCGACATACCGGTATACTGGTATACGAAACGAACGAGATGAGAAAAAACCTTCATCAAAAGTTCTGAACAAGTTACAAAGAAAATACAAGAAAAGATATTTTGTAACATGGTGTAAAGAACTTGTAAAGACAGAAAAAACACGTTATAAATAATATGTAGACCTAATAATTTAAAGTTTAAGGAGGATACAAAAATGTGTGTTTACGAAATGGGCAAACTGAGACTGATTGACTTATCCAAGATCATCGATCCGGCTACTGAGAGCAGAAGATGCCATCTGTTCCGCTTCAATACCGGTGGTGCTATCCCGGATTTCCACACCAACATGGATCTGATGAGCCATCTGGGAACCCACTGCGAGTGCCCGTATCATCACGATGACAACTGGCCGTCCGTAGCAGATCTTCCGCTGACCACCTTCCTTGGCCGTGCAGTTTATGTAGACTTCAAGGAGACCGTTGCAAAGCGTGGTCACATCACCGCTGCTGATCTGGATCGTGAGGCTAAGAAGGTAAAGGAAGGCGACATCGTGATCATCGATTCTTCCTACAAGCTGTATCCGTTTACCCCGGATACCAACACCGACAAGGATCAGAGACTTCTGGTTGGTGAGGAGAGTGCAAACTGGTTCAAGGAGCACAAGGTAAAGGCAGTTGGTTTCGGTGATGGCGTTTCCATCGAGAACTGCAACGAGGATGTAAAGCCGTTCCATGACATTCTGATGGCAGAGAACATCGTATTCCTTGAGGTTTTAAGAAACCTTGAGCAGTTGAAGTCTGATGTGTTCTTCATGAGCTATTCTCCGCTTCCGATCAAGGGACTGGATTCCAGCCCGGTTCGCGCTTATGCAATCGAGGGACTGGCAGAGTTCTCTGAATAATTAACGAAAGAGAAAGAATAGAAATCATTAAGTTCAGATCAGGTCAGATCGAAAATTAAAATCAAACCCAAACTTACAACAAAAAAACAGATCTGCCACAGACCGGAGTCAAATCCGGAATGTGGCGGGTCACCATTAGACAGGAGACGACGATATGCGAATTGCCGTAATCGGTGCGGGGGCAATGGGCTCTATTTATGGCGGCCATCTTTCCCAGCATAATGAGGTTGTACTTGTTGATACGAATGAAACGGTAGTGAAGAAGATTACCGACGAGGGACTGTGTATTGATGAAAATGATACCACAAATGTGTATCATCCATCCGCAGTTTCCAATACAAAAGAGGAGAAGCCGGCAGATCTGGTAATCCTTTTTGTAAAGGCACTGTTTTCAAGATCTGCTCTTGAGGGCAACCGCGCTCTGATCGGACCAAACACTCGCCTGATGACACTTCAGAATGGTGCAGGTCACGAGGATCTTCTGAAAGAGTTTGTAGCAGAAGACCACATCATCATCGGAACGACGGAGGATAACGGAGCTGTTCTTGGTCTTGGACATGTGCGTCACGGCGGAGCCGGTGTGACGAATGTCGGCATGCTGACCGAAGATCAGGAAGGTTTCCTTCCAAAATTAAAAGAGGCATTTGATGCCTGCGGATTCCAGGTAAAGATCCACGACAACATCCAGCAGTTGATCTGGGACAAGCTCTTTACGAATGTTTCCCTGAGTGCATTGACCGGAGTTTTACAGGTAGATATGGGATATATTGCAGGAAATGAGTATGCATGGAATCTTTGCTGTCAGCTGATTCATGAGACGGCTATGACTGCAAAGGCAGGAGGTCTGACATTTGACGAGGACAAGATGCGCGAGAAAGTGCGTCTGACTTCTGTAAATAATCCGAACGGATGCACGTCCATTCGCGCAGATCTTCGTGACGGAAGAAAGACCGAAGTGGATACAATCAGTGGTGCGGTTGTACGTGCGGCAGAAAAGTACGGAGTGGAAGTTCCGGGTCATTCCTTCATCGTTCGCATGGTTCATGCGATGGAAGGCAGAAACAAATAAGAAACAAAAATACATGACATCAAACACAAAGACAGAAAGATAGGACGAAGAGGTAGAGGATATGATTTTTTCATCAATTAAAAATGGAGATACGTTTGAGAGCTATCCAAAGGCAATTCAGACAGCATTAGATTACTTAAAGAGCCATGATTTTGCAAACATGGAGCCGGGTGTTTATGAGATTCAGGGTCGTGACATCTACGCGCAGGTTTTTGATGCAGTGACCGTTGAGGCAGACAGCAAGCATGCAGAGTCTCACGAGAAGTATCTGGATGTTCAGTATCTGGTTTCCGGAAAAGAGCGCTTGGGATTCACCAAGAACACCGGAAATTATAAGGTGAAAGAACATATCAAAGAGCGTGATCTGATTTTCTACGAGTCTGTTGAGGATGAGGGATATATCGAGTCTCGCCCGGGCTGTTTCTGCGTATTCTTCCCGTCTGATATTCATCGCCCAGAGGTGATTTCCGGAGAGTCCATGAAACTGCGCAAGGTTGTTGTAAAAGTAAGCGTTTCACTTCTCTAATCGTGTATGTCTGGAAAATCGGCTACCGTTGCATGCATCATGGTCCATCATTATCATATGGTATTTTGCATGCGCGGTGGCAGATCTTCCGGAAAACATAAGGATGTACTCTCGGAGTCTTTCTTGCACCGGCCTTTGCGACCGATTTTTCGCAAAAACAGGCACAAAGAGATTCCGAGAGCACATAAGGAAAAACTGGAGGGTTTGTAGAGATGTTTAAGAAAGTATGGATGGCTGTTGGGCTTGCATGCATGATGGGAATGCTGACTGCATGCAGTGGAAGTTCTGAGCAGAAGACCACCGAGATTCGTGTGGCATTCAACCAGAACGAGAATCATCCCCAGTATCGTGCCATGAAAGAATTTGGTGAGAAATTTGAGGAAGCAACAAACGGACGTTATCACATGACGATTTACCCGAACGGCGTTCTCGGCGAGCAGGGTGCGATGGCAGAGTTCATCCGAACCGGTGCTCTTCAGATGGCAATCGTTCCGTGTAGTGTTCCGGAGGGCTATGATGCGGATTTCGCAATCGTAGGAGCTCCGTACATGTATAACAATATCGATCATCTTAAGAAGGCAACTCTCGACGGTGTGTTTGATGATCTGTTCTCATCAACCGACAAATACAAGTTTCGCGTTCTGACCGTGTACACGGCCGGTGAGCGAAATGTGTATGCAAAGAAACCGATCAATTCTGCTGACGATTTAAAGGGTATGATTATCCGTGTAAACGACAGCCCGACCTACGTCGAGATGGCAAAGCTGATGGGCGGAAATGGAAGCGTTATGGCTCAGTCTGAGGTATACACCGCACTCCAGCAGGGGGTTATCGATGCAGCTGAGAACAGTGAGCTGGTTTACCGTGACTTCAAGCATTACGAGGTTGCTCCTTACTATGCATATACCCGTCATATCGTACATCCGGATGTTGTTCTTGCAAGTACAGCATTCTTGGATTCCATGAGCGACGAAGACCGTGCGATCTTCGATCAGCTGATGAAGGAGTCCACAGAGGAAGAGTTCTCCACCTTCAAGGCAGACATTGAGGTAGCAAAGAAGGATGCTGAGGAGGCAGGCGCTCAGTTCTGTTATCCGGATACCAACGAGCTTCGCGAGAGATGTATGCCTCTGCTGAACCGCATTGCAAATCAGTCTGAGGTCACCAAGAAGATTTATGACGAAGTCGTTGCGCTGAGAGAGGAGGCAGAATAATGAAGGCATTGAAAAAAGGACTGGATCGTTTCCTTGCAGGAGTCTGCATCATCGATTTCATCATGATGGTTCTGCTGACCGTTTATCAGGTCGTTGTGCGTTATGTATTTAAGAGCCCGAGCAGTGTCAGTGAGGTTCTGACCCGTTACTGCTTCGTATGGCTGATCCTGCTTTCTGCAACTTATGTATTTGGACAGCGCGATCACATTTGTATCAGTTTCCTGAAGGACAAGCTCGAGGGAAGTGCAAGAAGAACGATGGACATCATCATTGAGCTCGTTGTAATCCTATTCTCTGTTCTGGTTCTCGTGTACGGCGGTATCGTGATCACGACCATGAACATGCTTCAGTATGATTCCATTCTGAAGATCCCGACCGGAACGATTTACAGCATTATCCCGATCAGTGGTGTGCTGATCATCTTTTATAGTCTGTGCAATATTGCAGAGTTTTTAAATAAAAAAGAGGGGGGAAAGTAAGCTATGTCTATTGCAGTTCAGGTTGCTCTTGTAATGGTAGTACTGCTGGTTGTTATGCTGGCAGCAGGTGTGCCGATTGGAGTAGGAATCGGTCTTTCTTCCGCAATCTCTATGATTTGCATGTTACCGGCTAATGTAGCATTTGCTACTTCTGCTCAGAGAATTTTTGCAGGATCGAACTCCTTCTCTCTGATTGCAATTCCGTTCTTCATTCTTGCCGGAAACATCATGAACAACGGTGGTATTGCACTTCGTCTTGTAAACTGCGCAAAGGTAATCGGCGGTCGTATGCCGGGTTCTCTTGCTCAGTCAAATGTTATCGCAAACATGCTCTTTGGTGCAATCAGTGGTTCTGGTGCAGCAGCTGCTGCCGCAATCGGAAGTACGATGGGACCGCTCGAGGAGAAAGAGGGATATGACAAGAACTATTCCGCAGCAGTCAACGTAGCATCTGCTCCGGTTGGTATGTTGATTCCTCCGAGTAACACGATGATCGTTTACTCCACAGTAGCAGGAAGCGTTTCGATTTCCGCTCTGTTCATGGCTGGATATGTTCCGGGTCTGATCTGGGGACTTGGAGTTATCATTCTGGCAACTATTACCGCAAAGAAACTTGGCTATCGTGGTGAGGATAAGATCTCTGTCAGCATTGTTCTCAAAACTCTGTGGCAGGCAATCCCGAGCCTTCTGATGATCGTCATTGTAATCGGCGGTATCCTGTGTGGTATGTTCACCGCAACTGAGGGTTCAGCAGTTGCAGTTGTCTATGCAACCGTTCTGTCCCTGATCTACGGTTCGATCAAGCTGAAAGATATTCCCCGCATCGTTCTGGATTCTGCAAAGATCACCGGAACCATCACTTTCATGATCGGACTTTCCTCTATCATGTCCTGGGCAATGGCATTTACCGGAATTCCGGATATGGTAGCTCAGGCAGTCCTTAGTGTGACAAGCAACAAGTTCCTGATCTTCCTGCTGATCAACATCATTCTGCTGTTCGTAGGAACTTTCATGGACCCGACCCCGGCAATCCTGATCTTCACTCCGATCTTTCTGCCGATCTGCACCAGCCTTGGTATGAATGCAGTTCAGTTTGGTATTGTACTTTGCTACAACCTTTCCGTAGGAACGATCACCCCGCCGGTAGGAACGATCCTGTTTACTGGATGTAAGGTTGGCAATGTTACGATTGAGAGCGTAATCAGCCACCTGTTACCGTACTTTGCGATGATCATCATCGGACTGCTTCTGGTAACCTACATCCCGTTCCTTTCTCTCGGACTTCCGTCCCTGTTAGGATTGATCTAAGAGAAGTCAATTCATCGATCAGATTCATGATTCATCGGACAGGAAATAGGAAATCAGATAAGAAAATAAAAAGATGAATGAAGTAAGATAAACGAAGTAAGAAAAATGCTGATGTGTGTATCATGAATTTGATACGCATGTCAGCGTTTTTGTTTTGTGGAATATTTTGTTTTATAGAATATTTTGTTTCGTAGAAGAATGTAGAAGAATTGGGTACAGTGAGAGAAATGAAGAGACTAATTTTCTTAGATATGCAGGGGCGAATCGTGTGGGCAGAAAAGCTCAAAAAGTGAGACAAAATAGAGAAAATAGGGAAATTGACTTGAATATAGTTTGAAAAGTATGAATAAAAACGCAAATTACAAGAAAAGGACTTAACAAAGAAAATTATTCATGTTAAAATATCTTCAGAATATTGAATTCAGAATTTTAGGACATCGAAGGGAGCAATCAGATGAAAGAATATGAGCGCGCTCCCAGACGGGCTTGGATGACAAGTGCATTGATTGCCGTCAATATTCTCTGTTTTCTGTATCTGGAAATTGCAGGTTCAAGCGAAGATGTGCGTTTTATGCTGGAACATGGTGCAATGTACACGCCACTTATTCTGGAGAATCAGGAATATTACCGACTGATCACAGCGATGTTCATGCATTTTGGAATTGAGCATCTTGTGAATAATATGTTGGTTTTATTCGTTCTCGGGGATCATTTGGAGCGTACACTTGGAACGATTCGATATTTGATTTTTTATCTGCTCTGCGGAATCGGATCGAATCTTGCATCCATGATGATTCATATGAATGATGCACAGCAGTATGTCGGAGCCGGCGCATCGGGGGCAATTTTCGGTGTGATCGGTGGTCTTCTGTATGTGGTTGCGAGAAATCGTGGACATTTAGAGGATTTGAGTTCCAGACAGCTTGTCGTGACGATCTTGTTTTCCTTGTATTTTGGATACACCAGCACGGGAGTCGACAATGTCGCTCACGTTTCCGGTCTCATCATCGGAATTTTGCTGGGATTTCTTTTTTATCGGAAACAGAGAAGTGGGAAAGAAATCATTGATACAGGGGATGAAAATTAAAGAAGTACAGAAGAAGTAAAAAATAACAAGTAAAAAACATAAACAATAGAATATAGGATAATGGAGAAAAATGATTATGAAGGATGAGAATTGTATTTTTTGTAAGATTGCAAATGACGAGATTCCGTCAGCAACGGTTTATGAGGATGATGATTTTCGTGTGATTCTCGATCTGGGACCGGCATCAAAGGGTCATTCCCTGATTCTTCCGAAGAACCACTATAAAGATCTGTGCGAGGCAGATCCGGCGGTTACGACGAAGATTCTTCCGCTCGCCGGAAAGATCGGAAGCGCAATGAAGGCGGGACTGGGTGCAAGCGGATTCAATGTGGTTCAGAACAATGGAACAAGCGCTGGTCAGACGGTATTTCATCTTCATGTGCATGTGATTCCTCGCTATGAGGGCGGACCGGAGATGGTCGCATGGAATCCGGGTGAGGCAGATCAGAAGGAGTTAGCGGAAACAGCAGAGATTTTGAAGAAAGCATTTTAGGGAAACACTTCGGTTTTGCGAATCGAGGTGAGCTCTAAAGATTCCGCCACACAAAAGAAAACGGGAGGGATTATAATGTCTTCAGATGAACGTTTCCTGTCCATTTATCAGAAGAATCTGAAACTGCTCAAATGGATTGCTAAGAAAAACAGAATTCCGAAAGATGAAGTTGAGGATATTGTGCAGGAGACCTTTTTTGCATATTATGGTCACTACCCGCTCACATGAGATGATAGAAAAGTCCGTTATTATCTGGCAAAAATTCTTACGAACAAGTGCAGGGATTATTACAGAAGCCGTAACAGACGTCCAGTTGAGTATATGGACCCGACTGAATTGAGAAATATCAGTTTCGGAAATAAAGTGGGGCAAGATCCGTTGAGCATTGTGATGGAGCTTCAGGCATGCAAGGCTACGGCAGCTGGTTTGAAAACGATGAAGAAAGAGTGGTCGTCGATCATTATCATGTATACATTGCAGGGAATAAGTATACGGGAAATCAGCGAGATGATGAATATTTCAGAGGCTGCATGCAGAATGAGATTGATGCGCGGGCGAGAGCTTCTGTATCAGATGGTTGAAAGGGATCGTCCATTGACGGTAAAACAAAAAAGTCCGAAGCTGGCGAGGAAGAAATCAAAGGATTCTTCCTATACGAATACAAAGTATGCGAGCCAGCCTCGGTACATTCCAATCTCTCAGTTGTCTGACTCGTGAGACGGAAAGGAAAAGAAATCGTTAAGCGCAGTGATTCTGATAAGAAGATGTCAGCAAAGCTGATCGGAATCACGTGCCAAGTCGATGCTTGCGTCGATTTGAAATAATACATTGTGATCATGAAACGCAGAAAAAAATAACGGTTGGTCTCTGGTTTTATGATTTCTGGGTGCTCTTTTCGGCGTAGGATTCAATCAGTCCCACGATGGTGGTGACTGCGTCGGAATGAGCACTTTTGCTCATCGCGTCAATGAATTTCTGGCGATCTCTGTAAGTGCGGTCAATCGCATCGAACAGAGTGTCGTCCGTAACAGTTTCCTCTTCAAGAACTGTGGAGAATCCCTGCTTCTCAAAGGAGCGGGCATTCAGGATCTGGTCGCCACGGCTTGCGGCAGCGGAGAGCGGAATCAGGACGTTTGGTTTTCTGAGTGCCAGAATCTCGCAGATGGAGTTTGCGCCGGCACGGGAAAGCATGAGGTCTGCGCATGCGAACAGGTGACGCAGAGGAGCATCCACATATTCATACTGAACATATCCAGTCTGACCGATCAGAGACTCATCGAGATGTCCCTTGCCACAGATATGTATGATCTGGAAATGCGGGAGCAGACGCGGAAGCAGGCTTCTGACTGCGTTGTTGACAGCGACAGCACCGAGGCTTCCTCCGATGACGAGGATGACCGGCTTATCGGCGGAGAGACCTGCATACTGAAGACCGGTCAGGCGGTCGCCCTCGAGAAGCTCTCTGCGGATCGGGGAACCGGTCAGAACAGCTTTCTCTTTCGGGAGATACTGAAGTGTCTCAGGAAAGTTACAGCATACTTTTGCAGCGGACGGGATGCAGATCTTGTTAGCAAGTCCTGGAGTCATATCAGACTCATGAATGATGGTCGGGATTTTAAAGTGCTTTGCGGCGAGAACAACTGGAACAGCCACAAAACCGCCCTTTGAGAAGACAACATCCGGCTTGTATTTTTTCATCAGACTGCGGGCTTCCATGTAACCTTTGATGACACGGAAGGGATCTGAGAAATTCTTCAGATCGAAATAACGGCGGAGTTTGCCGGAGGAGATTCCATCGTAAGGAATTCCTGCTCCCTCGACGAGTTTGCGCTCAATGCCGTTGTAAGTACCAATATAATGAATTTCATATCCACGCTCTTTCAGAGACGGAAGAAGGGCTAAGTTGGGGGTGACATGCCCGGCAGTTCCACCACCGGTCAGAATAATTTTTTTCATAAAATTGCCTCCAGATGATTTTTGATGATTGATTGTGCAGAGATTAATAGATTGTGGGTGCTGAATGACCAGAAATTGTGAATTGCGAATTTCTGATGCTGAATTTATTGATCTTATGTTTATTAATCTTATTAATCTGCTGATCCTTATAGTATTATACTAATCACAGAGCTTAAAAAGTCAACCCTGAATCCATTTTCTGAGGAGATCATTGAAAAAAAGTTTGTTATTAGTTTGTTATTATTTTGAGTGGTTGGCGTACTAATAGTTAGATGGTCATTCGATATTGTATGGCTGTTTCGTTGATATTAGTTCGTCAATCACTTTGTATCACGTTGTATTTTTGAATTTAAATATTTTTGTGAGACATAAGGAGTGAAAAAGTGAGCAGAAACGGGCACCGTCAGACAAGAGTAGACTTAAATTCTTTAAAGCATCTCGAAGAGTGGAGTGAGCGGAAACTTTGGCAGGAGATCAAAGAAGGAGAAAAAGCCTGTGAATTAACTTCTGAAGAAGAGGTTAAGGAGTCTGATATGTCTGTGGCATCAGAAGAGTCATTTCTCCATGATCAGAAGCCATTTGAAACGAAAGAGAAAACTAACGTTGAAATGGGTGGAAAACTAAGAGAGACGGACATGGATGCAGATGGGGATGACGATGATCTTGCAGACAGTTTTCAAGATTTGATGAAACGAATTCAAGCAGCAAAAATTCAGCCGATTTCAGAAGAAGAATTTGAGCGAAGAAGCGAAGCAGTAAGAACAATGACGGAAGATTCATCAAAGATTCTAAGATATGGTCTTGCAAAGAATTTAAGTTCTTTGAATGGACAAACATTCTGTCCGAAAAAGATGTGTATTTTCACGAAAAGGTGCAGAGGTCCGAAAATCCAATCCAAAGCAATAGAAATAAAGTCGAGAAATTCATTTTTGGAACGTGGCGAGGTATTGGATTTAGCGGAAGAAATCATGAAAATTCAGGATTGGACAGAAGAGTTCCAGAAGACATCTACACAGACAAGAACAGCAGACAATCCGGTCAGCATCAAAACGCCTCCGGCAGTCACAGCCGGATCGCAAAAACACGGAGCGAGACCGGCTGTTGTTATATCAGAGGAGGTGAAAAAAGAAACGCCATCATTCCGAAAATCCCAATCCATTTTCCACAAAAAGCGCATGAAGGTTCTGCTCGTCGCCGTGGCAGCAGGCATTGCAGTCTTCGGTGGAACAATGGTGGCATCTGGAAAACGAGAATACAATTATGGGATTTATCCGATCGTGGGAAAGCAGAATCTTGTAATGAAGAATAATGCCGTTCTGGACACAGCAGATAATTTGGAGATGGCTTATCAGAGGATTGAGGATGAGTTAGGGATTCCGGTGTTAGAACTTCAACATATTCCGGATGGAATGAAATTTAGAAAGTTAATACTAGAAAGAAATATGGCTATTATTGAGTTTAAATATGGAGATAAATTTTTTTATTTAACTGAAGAAAAGTGTATATCATCCAAAGAAGTATTTAAAGTTAAAGTATCAGATCGAGTAGTTTTTACTCAAGTACATAATAAATGGATTGATATGAATATTCTTGTAGAAAAAAATGTATTAGAAAACAATTTAATTGAATAT
>NZ_CFAHBC010000020.1:0-53872 GCF_983179755.1 Brotaphodocola sp.
ATAAGAATTTTCAGGGTTTTAAACACTGTTCAATCTTTCATTTTCAAGGTTCAGTCTGTTGCCTGTTCTCATCAGCAACTCGTTCATTATATCAGAGCTGTTTGATTTTGTCAAGCACTTTTTTGAAAAGTTTTTTCCGAAGCGTTTCCGTTTCGCTTTTCGTGTTGCTCAACAGCAACTTTGATAGTATATCATGTTGTCTTCGCTTTGTCAACAACTTTTTTATCCTATCTTTTTTGCTGTTCTTCACTGCTCTCGCAGTGGTATATACTATACCATGTCTGTCAAATTCTGTCAAGCACTCTCTTTCACTTTTTTATTTTTTGTGTAAGACATAAACAATAACATATTCTGAACTGCCTACCCCAGACAGTTCAGAATACTCATCATCAACCAGTTAAACAGATTATGCTCATAGAGAAAAGTCAGACACACGCTCTCCTGAATCTGTCCGAGAATTGGCTGTACCCACCCGGCAGACGAACAGGCGCGCACAAGAAGCGCGAGCGTCCACAGGATAAAAAGTCCCTCAAGTCCTCCAACAACTGCTCCTGCAAGCTGATTGACTCCAGACAGAATCGGCAGTCTCGAGACCAGATTCAGGCAGATTCCGATTCCCCGCAGAAGAAAGAACGCCACCATAAAGACCAGCACAGAAACAATCAGATTCAACATCATATTCGATAGAGAGCGCTCCAAATACCCCCGGAACGCATCCACCCCGAGTAATTTATAAATCTCATAGTTGTTGTTTGCCAGAAGTGCATCTTTCATCTGGGACGGAAGATGAAGCCGTCCGATCAGTTCTCTCTGCTGTGCCGGAAGCAGATCCCCGAGCTCCGCCCCTGGACCTCCCGCAACTTTCAGCAGTGCCTTTCCTATCACGGAGTAGAGATTGGTATGCTTCCGCAACAATCCCGTCACATAGGGGACTGCAATGCGTGCAAAAACCATCCCGACAATCAGAGAAGACACCGTGAGGATCTTATGAATCAAACCGCGGTAATGACCATACAGAATCATTCCAAGCAAAAAAATCACTACCAACCAGAAAAGCCAATGATCCATGATTTCCTTCATCATCAGCCCTCTCTTCTCAGCACCAGTTTTTCAATTGCCCATGCAACTCCATCCTCATCATTCGATGCAGTCACATAATTGGATGCTTCCTTGATCTCCTCTTCTGCATTTCCCATTGCGACTCCGACGCCAGCCTTTTTCATCATCGTCAAATCATTTCCGCCATCACCAAATCCCATCGTCTCCTCCGGTTTGAGTCCCAGATACCTGGCAAGACGCAGAATTGCATCTCCCTTCGTCGCTCCGAGCGCATTGATTTCCAGATTATCCTTAAATGAAGAGCTGATGACTACGTCACCTCTCGCCTCAAGTGCCTTCTTTGCGCGCGCTCTCTCCTCAAGATCATCAAAAAAGTAATTGATTTTTTCCGCCGGAATATTTAACTGGCGCACTTTCTCCGCCACATCCGGCACAACCTTTCTTGTAGCACGGATCATTCCCTGAAGCGTCGCCGGAATCAAGAATGACTCCAGATTTTTGAGAAATCTCTCCTCACCGAACGCCTCTCCATTTACATAGACATCATACATGGTATGAAACTGATGTGCCATCTCAAGAATCTCGAGCGCCTGCGTGCAGGTTAATTTTCTCTCATCAATGATCTGATGCTCCCTGACATCCTCCACGACCGCTCCATTTGTCGTGATCGCATAGCGAATACCCGGGAATTCTCGGATGAAATCAGGGATTCCTCCCCAAATTCGTCCGGTACATGGCACTACATAAATCCCACGGCGCACACATTCCTCGAGAACCGACCGATTTCGGTCGGACAGCCTCTTCTGACTGTCCAGAAGAGTTCCATCCAAATCCAGAGCAATTAACTTGATATCCATCTTTCTCCCCTTATATGATACAAATAATCTTACAGCGTACACCTAGTGCATACACTTAGCCTGAACTCACCCGACTTACAGAAGTCGAAGCTTCCTGCTTAAATAAAATGCTCTTCCTTCAGAATCAGCAGACCATCCTTGTCATACTTGGAGGAAAACAATCCCTTTAAACGATTTCCCATCGAAGGTTTCTCTGCGCGATCTGCGGCTTCCTCAATCAGATCCTCCGCCGCCGTCTTCGTCAACGCAATCCCATCCTCTTCCATGATCTCGATTCTTTCATAGAGTGCAAGCATGCTCTTTCCGGTGATGCTACAATCGATGTCCGACGCATATTTGCAACAGTACTGTGCAAATTCATCGATATCCATCTCTGCACCATCATCCTCCTGATACTCTTCCTGCTCATACTCCGGCTCCGGGTCCGGAGCGCGCATTGCACCGTCGGTTACCGGCTCAACCTGTCTCACCGGACGCTCCTCTTCCCTCTCAAACTCAAAGCCGTCATTTTTTTCCGGCCTTTCTGATTTTTCTGATCTCTCGAGTCTCTCCGGCTCTTCCTTCTTGGAAAGTTTTACGGTTGCAGTTGCACCCACCTTCGCTTTTGCCTTCTGCGCCTCTGCGTATCTTCTGCCATCCTCGTAATAATCTGGCTCTGCACCTCTGCCTTCGGATTTTCTACTTCCACCACCATCAATCGGCGAAATCTCCACATCAACCTCTGCCTGCTGAGGCTTCGCCGGATGAACTTCTGTCATCTGCGCTGACTGTGCCTGAGAAACTGACTTTTCTGCCGGACGCACTGCTGAGGTTCCGGAAACGTGATGCAAGCTATCTTCTTCTCTTCCACTCTCACAGGAAATGCGCTCAAAACGAGCCGTGAGGAATGGATTCTGGCGGTTCATCGTCTCCATCTGCTTCGGGTTGTCAATCAGGAGAATTCTCATTCCCGTCGTATCACGCTCAATCATCTGATCCAGTTCTTTCAGCATTGCAGATGTCAGATCGCCTGCCTCCTCGACAATCAGATCTTTTCCTGCCAGCTTGGAAGCACTCGCAAGGATTCCTCTCTTGTTTAAGCGAGAACCTGTAATCTTTGCAACCGGGTTCTTTCTTCCGCTCTCTCTGTGAATCTCCTTGAGTGTCTTGACTGCAAGCTCGAGTCCCTTCTCCGGAGTGCGCGCCTCAATCATCAGATAATTCTTGATGCTCGGCTCTGCCTCATCCTCCTCGTCGAGATCTTCGACTATCATCTCTGGCTCCTCGATCTTAACTGCCTTCTCTGCGATTTTTGAAGTTGCAGAAAACGCGCTCGATGAAGAAGATCCCGGAGCGGATGATGTTGCCGGTACCGGAGATGGAGCACGGCGAATCTCGCTGAGCACTCTGGTCTTTCCAAGATCAGAATCTTCCTGAACCGGAAGATCTTTTAAACGTGACATTTCCCGTGCCAGACTCTGCTCAACCTCCGCCTGCTTCACTGCAACCGCAATGTTCTCCTTCTCATATGGCAGATCCGGCTTCGGAAGCGGAATCTCCTCCGAGATTTCTTCCGGTTCTGCAACCATAGTCGGTGCGGTCACTCTCTGTGCAGTCTCCGGCTCAACTTCTTCCCGAACATCCATACCCATATCCTGACTCGGGGCAGACTCATCCCCAGCAACCGCATTTGCAGACTCACCAAGCAAACTTTCGGATTCTGCCACTGTGCTCTGTGTCTCAGCCTCAGCATCCACGTTTCCATCTACATCTGCTGCCTCTGCACTTACCACTGCAACCGGCTCTGTCTTCTTTGTCGCCGTCTGCTCCGCTTTCTTTGCCGATTCTGTATCCACAGTCTCCACAGAAGCCACAGCTTCTTCTTCTGCCTTCTCAGGCACCTGAACCTGATTCTCGATCAGATTCTTGACCTGATTCTCAGCTTGAACAGATTCAACCGTCTCAGCAGTTTTATCACGCTCATCCATCACTGTGTTTTCTACCTCTGCAACAGCTTCCTCATTCTCCTCAAACTGCTCATCAGGAAGAAGATCTGCATCGTCCACCTCATCAGAATCATTCTCCATCTCAAGAGATGCCATTCCATCACCTGATGCAAAGGACTGCTCCACAGCGCGCAGTTTCTCCTCATATTTGTCACGGTTCTCCACAAGATCTGTCTGGTACTTGTTGAGCGGTGCATACTGAACTTTCAGTTCCATCGCCTTGTCCACATACTTGCCCAGACCAAACATCAGCATAATCTTATCGCAGGTTGCAACACAGCGCTCCGCATTTCCTGCCTTCTGGTAAAGCTCGGCAAGTTCGTACAGCCACTTCTCATCAAGCTCCTCTGCATTGTAGCTTTCGAGAGAGTGAATCTGCTGTTCCAACGGTGCGTTCATCTGCTTCAAAATCTTATAGCGCAATAACTGCTGGCGCGGATCATCTCCTGCTAAATCACAGAACTCCCGATAATAATCCTCTGCCTCCTTGATATTGCCCTCTTTGAGAGCCAGATCCGTCAGCTTGTACAGCAGACGTTTTCCGATCGGGGCACGCTCAAATGCCAGAAGCAGAATGTCCTTGGAATCCTGATACTCTCCGTTTTTCTCATAAATTGTCGCAACCATTGAAAGCAGATTGGCATTGCGAACCTTCTTCCAGTCAATCGTGTCTGCAATCTTCATTGCCGTCTCATAATCTCCACGATTGACGAGCTTTCTCATCTGCTCTATTTTTATGTTAAACTCATACTTATCCATCTTATGCACTCCTCATCCGCATTCCATTTTCCTTACATTGCGATTTTTATTAAACCTGCACTTCCTATTCGCGCTCTTGCATCTCAAATCAAAGTGGAATACGGCCCTCCAGCGCCCTCGAAAGGGTCACCTCATCTATATATTCCAGATCTCCGCCAACCGGCACTCCGCTCGCAATCCGCGTTACGCGAATTCCCGTCGGTTTCACCAGTTTGCTGATATACATCGCTGTCGTCTCGCCCTCAAGACTGGAATTGGTCGCAATGATCACTTCCTTCACATCGCCCTGAAGACGTTGCATCAGCTCTTTTAACCTGATATCATTCGGTCCGATTCCCAGCATCGGGGAAATCGCTCCGTGCAACACATGATAGACACCGTCATACTTTCCGGTCTTCTCATATGCAGCAAGATCTCTGGTATTTTCCACTACCATAATCGTTTTATGATCTCTCCGATCACTGCTGCAAATCGGACAGAGTTCCTGATCAGTCAGTGTCCAGCACTCCTTACAATACCGGATATTAGCTTTCGCCTCTGTAATCGCCGAAGCAAGGCTATCCACCTGCTCCTGTGGCATATTGATGATATGAAAAGCAAGTCGCTGGGCGGATTTATTTCCCACGCCCGGCAACTTTGACAGTTCTTCCATTAACCGCGTAATCTGACTGCTGTAATAATCCATCTTAGAACGGGAATCCTCCGCCCAGACTGCCGAGTCCACCGGTCAGCTTCGACATCATTGCCTGAGACTCCTCATCTGCCTTGCGCATTGCCTCGTTTGTCGCTGCGACAATCAGATCCTGAAGCATCTCGATGTCGTCCGGATCTACAACTTCCTCAGAGAGTGCTACGGAGAGAACCTCCTTCTTTCCGGTAACAGTCACGGTCACAGCTCCGCCACCTGCGGATGCAGAGTACTGCTTCTCCTCAAGCTCTTTCGTCGTCTCCTCCATCTGTCTCTGCATTCTCTGTGCCTGCTTCATCAGATTATTCATATTGCCCGGCATTCCGCCCGGGAATCCACCACGCTTTGCCATGTGTCTTTCCTTCTCTTTCTTTTCTTTTTTATTTTTCTTTTTCTTTATTGTTTTTGTTTAAATCTTTTCTTTAAAACCTTTTCTTCAAATGAAATCTGAGACTTGTCTCTAGTCTAATCCTCCACCTGGATCTCCATGTGGATCGCCTCTTTGAGTTCCTCGTCGCTGACGTAAATCGTGTTTAAGCGCTCGCCTTCCTCTCTGAGACGGGTCTTGAAATAAATGTCTTTCCCGTATCGCTCTTTTACATGCTTTTCAAGCTCACCGAGAATCGTCGGTCTGCTTCCAATCTCGTAATTGTCGCGAATCGAAAAGACGATGCAAAGACAGCTCTCTCCACTCGGCTCAAGAATCGTGTCGCGAAAACTCGGTCGGATCGCTCCGCCGAGCTCGCGGATAATCTTCCCCCACTCCTGACGGATCAGATTCAGATCTTCAAGCTGTGCCTTCGGAATCGCGACCTGCTCAGGCGCAATCAAAGCAGGCTGGGAAATCATCTGCATCCCGTTACCGCCTGCGACCGGATTATCTGAAAGTCCAGAAATCTCTGCGCCAGCGCCAGCCTGTGCGCCGACCATACTATTTCCCGGATTTCCATTTGCCATTTCCGCCATCTGAACATTCATCTGCGCACTCATCCGGGCGCTCATCTGCTGCATCATCGCCTCGGTCATCACCGGTGTCTCGTCAAGACGCTCCTCAAGCTCATTTAAGCGTTGCAGGATCGAGTCGAGATTCTGCTCCATCTGAGGTTTTGTCAGCTTGATCAGCGCAATTTCAATCAGCACTCGCTTTTGGCTCGCATAGCGGAGCTGACCGGAGAGTTCCGAGAAAATACGAATGTAGCGCATCAGGGTCTCCCCCTCAATCATCTGCGACTCTTCCCGAAGCTGATTCAAGTTTTCCTCCGACATTTCAAGCATGCTCTCTGCATCGTCCGTCGTCTTTAGGATCAACAGATTTCGCAGATACCAGATAAAATCGATGACAAACTGTCCGAGCTCGCGTCCCTGAATCACCATCTCCTCGAGCTGTTTCATGCACACAGTCGTGTCCTTCGCAATCACAGCGCGCAGAAGGGCACTGAAAACGGACGTATCGACGGCACCGAGCACATCGAGAACATTGTCATAAGTCAGAAGCGTGCCATAGTGAAATGCCACGCACTGATCGAGCAGACTCAGCGCATCTCGCATCGAACCGTCTCCGGCCTTCGCGATGTAGCGCAGTGCCTTCTCCTCGACCTCGATTTTCTCCGCAGTCACAAGCTCGCGAAGGCGCGTCGCAATCGTGTCAATCGTAATTCGCTTAAAATCATAGCGCTGACATCTCGAGAGCACCGTGATCGGAATCTTGTGTACCTCCGTCGTCGCCAGAATAAAAATCACATACGACGGCGGTTCCTCAAGTGTTTTTAAAAGTGCATTGAATGCCCCGACAGAAAGCATATGCACCTCGTCAATGATATAGACCCGGTATTTTCCCTCCGTCGGTGGGTACTGAACCTGCTCACGGATTTCACGGATATTTTCTACACCATTGTTGGATGCCGCATCAATCTCCACCACGTTCATGGAACTTCCGGTCAGAATACTCCTGCAAGTCTCACATTCGTTGCACGGGCTTCCATTGACCGGATGTTCACAGTTGACAGCTCTCGAAAAAATCTTTGCAATCGAAGTCTTTCCGGTTCCTCTCGTTCCGCAGAACAGATAGGCGTGACCGATTCTCTGGCTGATAATCTGATTTTTCAGTGTCTGTACAATATGATCCTGCCCGTAAACATCATCAAATCGGACAGGACGCCATTTGCGGTAAAGTGCGGTGTATGACATAATGTTCCCTCAATTCTATTCGTCTCCGAAACTGATTCCCACCATCTTCGCTTCCTGAATCATAGCGCAGTTCGGATCAACGGTCTTTAAGCGTCCGGCAACTTCCTCCAACGGAACCTCTGCGATCTCGTTGTTTTTCACAGCTACCATATAGCCATATTTTTTATTCTGAATGAGCTTTGCTGCCTCTGCTCCAAGGCGGGTCGCAAGCACACGATCGTAAGGACTCGGCTCTCCACCTCTCTGCATGTGACCAGGAACTGTCACTCGGACTTCCTGACCGGTCATCTCGGTGATCTTT
The DNA here is from genome assembly GCF_983179755.1 of Brotaphodocola sp. NCBI lineage: Bacteria > Bacillati > Bacillota > Clostridia > Lachnospirales > Lachnospiraceae > Brotaphodocola > Brotaphodocola sp. The sequence continues at coordinate 7,837 of NZ_CFAHBC010000020.1, forward strand.
GCACCAAGCTCATAAGCAACAGACGGATAAACCAGTCCGCTCTTTTTCTTTTCTTTCAGTTCTTTCTTTGTCAGTCCGGCATCCTCTTTTGAGATTGCGCCCTCTGCGACAGCAAGGATCGAAAAACGCTTGCCCTGACGGGTTCTCTCTCTGAGTGCGCTGATGACAACATTGATATCATATGGAATCTCCGGCAGAAGAATAATATCTGCGCCTCCGGCAATTCCTGCATAGAGAGTCAGCCAGCCGACCTTATGTCCCATGACCTCAACGATAAAGACACGTCCATGGGAAGCTGCCGTGGTGTGAATACAGTCGATTGCATTCGTCGCCACATTAATCGCACTCTGAAAACCAAAGGTAATATCGGTTCCCCAGAGGTCATTGTCAATCGTCTTTGGCAGGGATACAATGTTAAGTCCCTCCTGTCTTAAAAGATTTGCAGTTTTCTGACTTCCGTTTCCACCAAGAACCACAAGACACTCGAGCTTCAGCTTGCGGTAGGTGTGCTTCATCGCTTCCACCTTGTCTAAACCATTCTCATCCGGAGTCCGCATGAGCTTAAACGGCTGTCTGGAAGTTCCGAGAATCGTGCCTCCCTTTGTCAGAATTCCTGAAAAATCAGATGGTTTCATGATTTTATAATCTGCATACATCAGACCCTTGTAACCATCCTCAAATCCTACAATCTCCACATCCTCATACATCTTGTATAAAGCCTTTGCCACACCACGCATGGTTGCATTCAGGCTCTGGCAATCTCCGCCACTTGTCAGCATTCCTACTCTCATGGAAGACACATCCTTTCTCTTCACTCTCTTTGAATGTTATCTGGTCCTATCGGTGTTACAATGTTATCTTACGGCACTTTCCTCGATCGATAGATTCCGACCGATATTTGATTCTCTTGATGCTTTTGCTTATTTACTCAAATTCTTTTTAAAATGGGCGAGACTCCACCCATTTTGATATTATACTCCAACAAATTCCCGTTTGTCTATCAATTATTATCTTCGTTTCTTACGGTTTCTTGAATAAAACCAAAAAAGAATGTGCCTTGGCGCATTCTTGCGCCGAGTGCAAAAGAGGAACCTGACAACCTCCCGGTCGATCAGATTCCTCTCTCAGTTTCGTATTTCTATGTCTTATTTTTTGTGATTGCACGGTCAATCTGTCCTCCCACAATCACCCATTTTTATAATTAAATCCGCGCATCCCGCTTTGTATAAGGCTCACAGGCGTTACCCTGACAGCCAGCTCGGCCCAGGCTCCCTTACGGCACACAGAAGGTCCCACTTAGTGCTGCTGCATTCCTGCCCTGACACGGTTCATGAGGTTCTGTTGCGTAAGACCCAAACGTCAACGCCACTTATCAGGGGCAGCCCTGCAAGTCCATATCCGAGGCGGGATATCACCTCTGCTGGAGCGGATTGCAGATACAGGGCACCGCTATCTCCCCGGCTGCGCGGAAACTTTATAACGTAGTCATTTGGACGACAACGTATTCTCATCTCTTTCACGTTGTCTCGTCTTGCGATCATTTTGTTTTATGAACGCTGTTTTTTTAGTATACCGTTCCGTCCTCATTTTGTCAAGAAAAACGTTCCTGTCCTCATTTCTACTTTTTTCTCAGACTCAAAAAGAAATTCGTCAGGAGATCGGAACAGATTTCTCCGAGAATTCCCTCTCTCAAATCCACCTGATGATTCAATCCTTTCTGGTGAAAGAGATCCATCACCGATCCGGCACAGCCTGCTTTCGGATTTCTGCTCCCGATCACAACCGTCGGAACCCGCGCCTGCACAATTGCCCCCGCGCACATCGGGCACGGCTCAAGTGTAACGTAGAGCGTACAGTCTTCAAGGCGCCAATCACCGAGTTTCGCACACGCGCGTCGGATCGCTGTGATTTCCGCATGAGAGAGCACGGTCTTGTCGGCATTTCGGCGGTTGTATCCGCGGGAAATAATTTTCCCGTCTTTCACAATCACACAGCCGATCGGCACGTCGCCAAGTTTTCCTGCCTTTTTCGCCTGACGAACTGCCTCTCTCATAAAGCCTTCATCCATCTCTCTCTGCGCTTCCAAAACCTGCAGTCGACGCTGTTCTTCCTGACGCTTTTTTTCCTGTCTCTGCTCCCAGCGTTTCTGCCTCGTCGCTTCGCCCTTTTTTCTCTCTGCCCGCTTCTGTTCCTCTGTCAAAATTACAGTCTCCACAGCCAGATTTTTATCACCCTGTTTTTTCTGATCCATCCTTAATTCCATCCTCGTTCTGTGCCATTTCTTTTTTTATTTTCCCTGATGTATTCCTGAATTCTCTTAACGTTTTCTCTTTTTATTTTCTCAGTTTTTCACAGACGAATTTCCGTGTACCAGTAACCAAAACGACCGTCCTGATCCGGCTGTTTTCTTGCCAGCACAAAGTGCGGAAATCCAAACATCGATGCAAGATATTTTTCATTGCTGAAATAATGTCCCGGCACTCCAAGCAGATAGCGGTACGGTCCCTGCGGATTGTTCATCCTCGCAAGAATCAGATGACGGTAATTGTAATAGCCGTGCAAGAGAAAACTGTTATTCCCGTAATGCCAGATCTCACGCGGTAAAAGTCCAATGTCCTGTGGGCGAATGGAAAGGATCTCACAGCCCTTCTCATAGTCAAATGCAAGCACGCGAACGTATCTGTGCTGAAGCTGTTTCCAGAGATGATCCGCTCCATTATTCTCGCGCTCAAGGCGATCAAGTTCTCTGAGAAAATCGGAATTTTCAAGTTCCGGAAATGGCTCTGTCTCCGCCGGTTTCTTCTCCCTTTTTTTATCATCATTCTTCTGATTTTTATCATCATTCTTTTGAGTGTTTTTGGAATTTTCTCCCTCTTGTAAAGTGTTTTTCTTCGTCTCCTTCCACCGCTCTTTCAGCTTTTCTTCGAGAACATTTCTTTCAGGTTTTTGGGACTCCGATTTTGGCGCTCCCGATTGAGAAATTTCTGCATCCATCTCATTCGGAATGTCGTTTCCAAAATTATTTTCCATCGCGACATTTTGTACCGTGCGAATTGCGGAGGAGAGAAGCCCCGATGCCGTCCCGTTTCCGGAAATTGCAGTGCGAATTCCCGCCATCAGACGGGCAACCGTATCCACCTGCCCGAGCGTATTCTGGGTGGAATTTGCTTGCATCGCACTCTGCTCCTCTTTTTTTAAATCTTCTTTTCCATAACTTTCTTTTTTGAGATTTTCTTCGGACAACACCGTCAATGTTTCGTTCATTTCCCCCCATGGAGCAGCCTCGTCCTGCCATTTTTCCTGTGCAGTCAATTCTCGCTCAATCTCACTCGAAATCGGAAGCCTCTCGTCGTCAACGTCCGTCTGGTCAACCGGATTCTGCTGGCTCTGATCCTCCGAGACTTCCGGATTTTCCAAACCTTCTGAACTTTGATCTGTATACTTCTGATCTGCATGGTCTGGAAGGTTCTTCGTCTCAGAAGCCCTCTCGCCGGCGTCGTTCTCCTCTTCCCTCTGCGCCAAATCTACTTCTGGCTTTGGCTCGCTCTGCTTCACTTCCATCCGTTCTTCCTCGGATTGATTTTCCTCGATCCGACTCGCATTTTTCTGCTCTTCGTCAATCTTTCTCTGATTCTCTGCAGTCACATCCGCAAGCTCAAGCTCCGCAGTCTGAGCAACTGCATCTTCCCAGATCGTTGTCCAGCACTGCCACGCATTCTCCACATCGTGAATTGTGAGTCCATAGCACTGATCAATCCGGCATCCGCTCCCGTCAATATTATCCGGATTCACCTGAGTCCGATATTCTCCCGCCCCATTCCGGATAAAAATTCGCCCCAGAAGCAATTCCTCTCCCGGGGTCAAAAGATACACGCCGATCTCACCTCCGCCCACATAGATGTGTTTGACATTCGCCTGAATCCGGCACTGTCCACCACGGATCTCGATCTTTGCATACCCGATATTTTTTCCTTTTACACTGCCCTCATACGCATAGATGTATGAAATAAGTCTTCGATAATGAGACATGCACTCACCCCTTTTTGCCGTCCATCCAGCGTCCATTTTTTCATGACTGCAAACCACTTTCTCTGTTTCTTATGCTGTCATTTTTATGGACAACGCTCTGCTTTTCGCACAGAACCGATACCGTCCTGCGCCCCTACATATCAAGTGTATGAGTGGCATATCTCATTTATGATTTTTCTTTTAAATTATAATTCGACAAGAAGATCTGTCAGTTTTGCAAACTGTTCAAGTGTCAGCGTCTCTCCACGGACTGCCGGCGGAAGTCCCATGCTCTCGATTGCGCTTGCAATCTGCTCCTTTGTGAAATGCAGATCAGATGCATTGTTAAGTCCATTCTGCAACGTCTTTCTGCGCTGATTGAATGACGCACGAATCAGGCGGAACATCATCTGCTCATCCTTCGTCTGAACCGGTGCATCCTTGTGGCGCGTCAGACGAATCACCGCAGAACCTACACTCGGGCGCGGAATAAAACAGTTCGGCGGAACATTTGCAACGATATATGGCTCTGCATAGTACTGAACAGCAAGAGAAAGTGCTCCATAATTCTTGGAACCCGGACCCTCCTGCATTCTGTCTGCAACTTCCTTCTGCACCATAACTGTGATATTGTCAATCGGGACATGGCTCTCAAAAAGTCCCATGATGATCGGCGTCGTGATGTAGTACGGCAGATTTGCGACAACCTTGATCGGACGTCCGCCGTTGTACTTCTCTGCAAGCTCTGCAATATCCACTTTCAGAATATCATTGTGAATCACCGTCACGTTATCATAGTCCTTGAGCGTCTCCTGAAGAATCGGAATCAGGTTATTATCGATCTCGACTGCAACCACACGACCGGCTGACTCCGCCAAATACTGCGTCATCGTTCCGATTCCCGGTCCGATCTCGAGAACCATATCATCTTTCGTAACGCCTGCTGACGCGATGATTTTTTCCAGTACATGCGGATCAATCAGAAAGTTCTGTCCGAACTTTTTCTGGAATGCAAATCCATATTTCTGTATTACTTCTATCGTATTTTTCGGGTTTCCAAGTTTTTCTCCCATCGGCAATTTTTACTCCTTCTTGTGTTCGGTTTTTCCCATCCAAAATGCGTTTTCATTGTATCAGCTTTTATGCCCCAGTGCAAGATTGCAACAGACACTTATGACAGCTACTTATGCTAGACACTTACGCCCAATGATTAGACCATCACAAACGGTCTGACGCTTATAGCTGACAATTATATCCGGCAATTACATAATTACACCAGACGATACATCTTCTTTGCGTTCTGATTTGTCACCTCAATAATCTTTTCCTCCGGGATCTGCTTGATCCGGCTGATCTCTGCGACCACATATGGCAGATTCAGCGACGAGTTTCTCTTTCCGCGATTCGGAACCGGTGAGAGGTACGGGCAGTCAGTCTCAAGCACAATCCGGTCAAGTGGCATGTACTCCACAACCTCTTTCAGTTTTTTTGCATTGTTAAACGTCAGGACTCCGCCGATTCCGAGATAAAATCCCATGTTCAAATATTCCTTTGCCTGCTCGAGACTGTATGAATAACAGTGAATCACACCGCCGATCTCTCCCGCCTTCTCCGCCTTCATCAGATCCATCGTATCTTTTGCTGCCTCACGGCTGTGAATGATCACCGGAAGTTTTGTCTCTTTCGCAATCTCAAGCTGGCGCACAAACCAGTGCTTCTGCACCTCCGGTTCCGGCTCTTCCCAGTGATAGTCAAGACCGATCTCCCCGATTGCAACAACCTTCGGCTCTTTTGCGACATGCTTCAGCCAATCGATCAGATGATCGTTTAACTCTCCGGTCTCATTCGGATGAACACCGACTGCTCCGTAGACAAACGGATATTTTTTTATCAGTTCCAGTGTATTTTTTGTCGTCTGGATGCTCGCTCCGACATTGACAATCGCCTCGATTCCATTTTCCGGAAAACTGCGAAGAAGTTCATCTCTGTCAGCGTCAAAGGCTTCATCGTCATAGTGTGCGTGGGTATCAAAAATCATCCTTTTTCCCTCCTGTAAAATTATTTCAATCAGCTTCAATAACTGGGGTAAAAAAATACTCTGACTCAGAATGATACCTCATGATACCATACCTTCCAAGCCAGAGCATTCCTATCCGAGGATTCTTGCAATACCTGCGAGAATCAAAAGATGGAGCGGATAAAACGTGTAGAAAAGATATTTCCAGTTTGCTTTTCCCCGCTCCCCGTTATAAAAATAGATCAGAATAAACGCAAGCGGTGCGGAATTCTCCCAGAGAACAGATAATGCACCAAAGATTGCCTGCCAGCGACGATTTTCCCTGAGCGCATAGAGAAGCACAATCAAAAAGACTCCGAACGCTCCGTAATCACAGTCGACCATCATCGCCATCAGACAAAAGCCCCCTGCCGAGAGTACCTGAAAGACTGATTTTCCCTCACACTTTTTCCACGCGCTCATCGCACCGATTCCAAGCAAAAGCGTAAAGGCAACATTCTGATAATCCCAGTAAAACGCTTTCCCAAAAATTGCCAGATCAAACGGAATCTCCGAGACGCAGGCGAGCAGGGCAAGGCGCATCGCATAATCTTTGACACTTCTCGTATGAACAAAACCCTCAACTAAGAGAAAACAGAAAATCGGAAAGGCAAGGCGCCCGATCAGGCGCATCACCAGATCCAACTTCCACCACGGTCCCGGCTGGGCGAGAGCGAGGGCATAATCCACCCCCGCTGTCTGTCCGCCGAGGAAACGGTTCTCAATCAGCACAACCGCACTGTGGTCGATGAACATCGCGATCATTGCAATCCACTTGAGCACATTTCCACTGAGATAAACCGTGCCGGGTGTTCCCATTCTCCCGTTCTTCTGGTTCGTCTGCGGTCTGTATGATCTGATTTGACTGCTTTTTCTATTTTGCACAGTCATTTAGCAGATCTCCGCTCCTGCCGGCATCTTCTTCTCCGGAACCATCAGAGACAGATTTCCATCTGCATCCTCTGCGCACAGAAGCATACCCTCAGAGAGTACACCGGCGAGCTTTGCCGGCTTCAGGTTTACGACAACCATAACCTTCTTTCCGACCATCTCTTCCGGTGAGTAGTGAGCCTTGATTCCGCTGACAATCTGCTTTACCTGGCTTCCAATCTTTACCTGAGAGCACAGCAGTTTCTTGGACTTTTTCACTGCCTCACACTTGATGATCTCGCCAACCTGGAACTGAAGTTTCGCAAAATCATCGTAGGTGATCTCCGGCTTTGCCTCGATGTCGATCACCGGCTCCTCGTCGGTCTTATCCGGTTCTGCCTCAGCCTTTGCACTTGTCTGCATTGCCTCAACCTTCTCCATCACTTCCTTGAGATCCATACGGGCAAACAGAATCTCCGGCTTGTCGGTCACATGCTCACCTGACGGATACAGACCAAACTGGTTCATATCAGCCAGCTCACGCTTCTGTGCATGGAGCTGATTCAGGATCTTCTCGGAGGTCTCCGGCATGAAGGACTCAAGCAGGGAAGCGCCGATCGTGATTGCCTCAGTCAGGTTGTAGAGAACGGTCGCAAGGCGATCCTTTTTCTCCTCATCCTTTGCAAGAGACCACGGCATCGTCTCATCAATGTACTTGTTGCAACGACGGAAGATGTTGAAAATCTCAGTGATCGCATCTGCAACGCGCAGATCGTTCATCTTTGCATCAGTCTTCTTCACGGACTCGAGAACTACATTCTTCAGATCCTCATCGACAGCCTCGCTGGCCCCACCGTTTCTGACCTCTCCGCCGAAGTACTTGTTCGTCATGGAGATCGTGCGGTTTACAAGGTTTCCGAGGATGTTTGCAAGGTCGGAATTCATGCGCTCTACCATCAGCTCCCAGGAGATCACACCGTCGTTCTCGAACGGCATCTCATGAAGAACGAAGTAACGAACGGCATCCACACCGAAGAAGTCTACAAGCGTATCTGCGTAAAGCACATTTCCCTTGGACTTACTCATCTTGCCATCACCCTGTAACAGCCACGGATGACCGAATACCTGCTTCGGAAGCGGAAGATCGAGAGCCATCAAAAAGATCGGCCAGTAAATCGTATGGAAGCGGATGATGTCTTTTCCGATCAGATGAAGGTCTGCCGGCCAGTACTTCTTGAACAGATCACCACTCTCACCGTCGCAATCATAGCCGAGACCGGTGATGTAGTTGGTCAGTGCATCCAGCCATACATAGGTGACATGCTTCGGATCGAAGGATACCGGAATGCCCCAGGTGAAGGAAGTACGGGATACGCACAGATCCTGAAGACCTGGGAGCAGGAAGTTGTTCATCATCTCATTCTTTCTCGATACCGGCTGAATGAACTCCGGATGCTCGTTGATATAAGCAATCAGGCGATCTGCGTACTTGCTCATCTTGAAGAAGTATGCCTCTTCCTTTGCCGGCTGTACCTCGCGTCCACAGTCCGGGCACTTGCCGTCTACAAGCTGAGACGGAGTCCAGAAAGACTCACACGGAGTACAGTACATGCCCTCGTAGTAGCCCTTGTAAATATCACCCTGATCATAGAGCTTCTTGAAAATCTTCTGTACCTGCTTCTCGTGATCCTCATCCGTTGTGCGGATAAATTTGTCATAGGAGGTGTTCATCAGATCCCAGATTGTCTTGATCTGTCCTGCCACCTTGTCTACGAACTCCTTTGGTGTAATGCCCTCTGCTTCCGCTTTCAGCTCGATTTTCTGACCGTGCTCGTCCGTACCGGTCTGGAACCGTACCTCGTAGCCCTGAGCCCTCTTATAACGGGCAATGCTGTCCGCCAGCACAATCTCGTAGGTATTGCCGATATGAGGCTTACCGGATGTGTAGGCGATGGCAGTTGTGATATAATATGGTTTCTTACAATTACAATCCTGATTCTGACACATGAGCCATTTTCCTCCAAATATATAAACTAAAGTACTCAAACTATATCACAATCCGTGACAAAACTCAAGAAACAAGCGATTGGGAATCTGAAGTGCCGAAAAAATCCGTTCTCATTTATACCATTTGTAAAACGCAGGAATTTAACCCAATCTTGCCAAATCTCGTTTTCTGCGCTTATAATACGTTCTGGAAATATTCAGTGATACATGATAATATCTGGAAATTAAAGAAATCCAAAGGAATGGAAAAAATCACAGTGAATACACTATAAATAACACGAAAGGATTTTATTTTTATGAAGCAATCACGAAAACGGATTTTTTATCGAGTACTTGCGATTCTTCTGACCGCCGTCTGTATGACCGGCTGTCTGCCTCAGATTTTCAGACCATCTGAGAATTCGCACTCCTCTCAGAACTCTTCTCAGACCGCCTCGACACTCGACAGTCCAGAGTCTTCCTCCAGAGAGTACGAGCAGTATGATGAACAAAAGCTTGCAGAGCAGAAACATTTTTCCGAGGTCGAGGACGAACTTTTTAAGTGGGAAGCCTCCCGCTCCCTGCTCGACCTTCATTTTCTTCTGAGAAATCCGTCAGATGCCGGTATTGACAGCGCCAGGCATCTCTATGCGCCGGTCTCTCTCTCGGAACTGAAGCAAAACCGCACTGATCGCGAAACGATCAAAGAGACCCTTGATTCGTTCTCCCCGTCTCTTCTCACCGATGAGCAGAAACTCACACTTCAGATCCTTCAAAGCTTTCTGCGAACAGAGTCAAAGAGCGATGGACTTGAACTCTACGCCCAGCCTCTCGCGCCGACAATCGGCATTCAGGCACAGCTTCCAGTTCTTCTCTGCGAGTACCCGTTTTACTCGCGTGAGGATGTTGAAAATTACTTTAAACTTCTCGGCGAACTCGGGGATTACTACGGACAGATTCTCGCATTTGAACAGCAGAAGGCAGAAGCCGGACTGATGATGAGTGATGCTTCTTTAGAGCGCGTCATTTCATCGTGTGAGGGCTACCTTCTCGTTCCGGGGAACAACTTTATGATCGACTCGTTTAACAGCCGTCTCGACGATATCGGCGATTTGAGCGAGGACGAAAAACAGACTTTCCGACAGAAAAATGCAGAACTTCTCGAGAGTGATTTTGTCCCCGCCTATCAGACTTTGATTGACGGTCTGACTGCACTCAAAGGAACCGGCAAAAATGAGAAGGGACAGTGCGGATACCCGAACGGCAGGAGATATTATGAGTATCAGGTTTTCTCTGCTACCGGAACTTCCTATTCCTCACTCTCTGATCTTCTGTCGGCAATCGAGGACAGCATTCGCGACTCCCTGCTTGAAAGTTCAGAGATCTTAAAGAGACGACCGGAACTTCAGGAATCTTTTCTGAATCCGGAATTTCGGCAGAAAGACGCTCCCGCAATCATGGAGGAGATTAAAGCGCAAACGCTTCAAGATTTCCCCGCACTTCCGGAATGCAACTACACAATCCGGGAAGTCCCGAAGGCACTGGAGCTCTCTTTAAGTCCTGCATTTTACCTGACCTCCGCGATCGACGACATTGAGAACAATGTGATCTACATCAATCACAGTGACCGCTATGCCTCCCAGCCACTCTACTCTCTGATCGCTCATGAAGGTTACCCGGGGCATCTCTATCAGACCGTTTATTTTCACTCTCAAAATGAATCGTCCCTGCGGAAAATCCTTTCATTTCCGGGATATACAGAGGGGTGGGCAACCTATGTCGAACAGTATGCCTACACACTCGACAACGGGCTTGATTCCGATCTTGGAAAGCTAATCTCTGCGAATGCAAGTGCCTCACTTGGCATTCAGGCGTGCCTCGATCTCTATGTCAATGCCTACGGCTGGGAAATTCCTCAGATCGAGGAGTATCTCTCCGACTACTACGAGAAGCCGGAAGAAGTTGCCTCTGCACTGTTTGAAACTCTTGTCGACAATCCGGCAAACGCACTCTCCTACTACGTCGGATTTCTCGAGTTTGACCAGATGAGAAAGACCGCTGAGAAAAAACTCGGGGAACGATTCTCACTGATGGAATTTCACCGTTTTCTTCTTGATATGGGAAATGCCCCGTTCGATGTGATTGGGCCTTATTTCTCCGCATGGCTGAACGACCAGAAATTCTAAAAAAGAGAGAGCTAAGATCTAATCTCATATTTAGATCTCTGCTCTCTCTTTTAATTTCTTTTTTGATTTTTCTCTTACTTATCGCTGAATCCCTGATTGTCGGCAATTGTCTTGTCTCCGGCTTTGATCGTCAGATACTGCACATTCAGGTTCTCGGTAAATGTGTTTACAATGGCCTGTACCGTCTGATCCTTTGCATCATCCGGGAACTGGCTTAATTCAAGAGTGCCGTACTCATCCTGCTGTGTCGGTGCCTCCGTCGGCATACCCGGCTGTGGCTTTGCAATTCCAGGTCCAGCTTCCTCGCTTGCCACGCTTCCCTCTGTCTTGTAGGAAACGGCCTTCGTTCCATCTGCAAGAACGTTATACTGAATCAGCAGATCGACAAGTGACTGCGCATCGAGAGTCTCAACGGACTCCATCTTTACGTTCAGCTTGCTTCCGTCCTCAGCCGGTGCGTAAATCGATACGACCTCCAACTGCGGAGCGTCCATATCCGGATTCTTGTCTGTCACAACACCCGGACCCTGTGTGGATGTCGGTCCCTGTGCCTCTGTCTGCTTTACCTCACCGGTCTTATTCTTCTCTGTCGTCGGTGTACATGCTGCTAACGAGAAAACCATCATGGCTCCGATGAAACACATGATTGCTCTTTTCATTTTCAAAGTGCCTCCTTCTACTTTTGCTGACCGCGAAACCATCGGTTCAGCTTTGCCATCGCTTCTACCAGACTCTCCGTTTCTTCCTGTGTCAGATTCTCCAAAATGGCATTGATCATCTGATGATGGAATTCTTCATGGTGTCGGTAGGCCTTTCTTCCCTTTTCCGACAGAGAGATGTAGACCACTCTCCGATCCTCCGTTCCGCGCTCTCGATTCACATACCCCTTCTTCACAAGGCTGTTCATCGCGATTGTCAGCGTTCCGACTGTCACCGACAGCTCGCGTGCTATCGTTGACATATTTTTAGGCTCATCCAGTCCGATCGCCTGAATGACGTGCATATCATTATTGGTAATATCTTTATATTCCTGCGTGATAATCGCTTTCTCCTCCAGGTCCATCACATCCCGGAACAAATTTACCAACGCATCATTCAGAGTCGCATAAGTATCCACAATTTTCCCTCGCTATCCATGAAGACTAGAGCTTCTTCCTGATTATACATGATTTTATTTTTTTCGACAACAGCCAGATTGTTATAAAATCCTTACATCTCTGTGATTTTTTTGTGAACCACCCATCAAATCAGCCTTGTTTTTTTCGATTTCCTGTCATGGAATCGTCATGAAATCATCACAGAATCACCGCGTAACCCACAAACTCGCGATAATTCCGGCAAGCGTCGCCACAAGAGCACCTGGTAGCGTCCACCCCGTCTTTCTGATCTTTACCGCCCCAAAATAGACGCTGATGCAGTAAAAGACCGTCTCCGTACTGCTCATCAGCACCGAACCCGCCATTCCGATCCTTGAGTCCGGTCCAAACGTCTCAAACAGGTCGAGAAGAAGTCCGGTTCCTGCGGAGTTTGAGACAAGGCGGACAAGCGTAAGTGGGATCAGCTCTCTCGGTATATGCAAGATTCCTGCGATTCCCTGAAGCTGTCCTGCGATTGCATCGAGAAATCCCGATCTTCGCAGAACTCCGACGGCGATCATCAGACCGACGAGAGTCGGCAGAATCTCCGCCGTCATCTTCATTCCATCCTTTGCTCCACCAAGAAAATCCTCAAACACCGGACGGCGGGCGAGCACGGCGAAGCCGACAATATATCCGACTGTAAGTGGCAGAATCATCTGAGAAATCCACACAAGCATCACTCTCACCTCCCGGAAATTTTCTGCATGATTTTGCAGAAAATCACAGCGGTCAGCGTGGAACACGAGGTCGCTAAAAGCGCCGGTCCGATGACTGCACCGGGATCAGGCGAACCGTACTGGCTCCGGTACGCAATCATACTCACCGGAATCAGTTGGAGAGATGAGATATTCAGCACCAGAAACGTACACATCGCATTCGTCGCCCTCCCGTCCCTCTTCTCATCCAGCTCCTGCATTGCGAGAAGCCCCGCAGGTGTGCTTGCCATGCCGAGTCCGAGCACATTGGCGACGATATTAACTGCAATCGGAGCGCGTGCCGGATGATCCGGTTTCAGATCCGGGAAAAGGAAATTTAAGAGCGGATTCATTTTCTGTGTAAACCATTCCAAAAGTCCCGCCTGCTTCCCGATCTCCATGATTCCGCACCAGAACGTCATCATTCCGAGCATAGTAATACCCAGAGCCACCGCATCCTGTGCAGATTCGATCAGACCCTGGGTTACCTCTCCTAAATTCCCGCAGACCGCTCCAAAGAGTAATCCCGCAAGAATCATAAAACTCCATAAATAATTCAGCATATGCAAATCCTGACACTTTGATCTCCCTAAACTTTATGAAGAAATCTCAGGCGACAGAACTTTAAGTCCATTCCACTCGCTTCTCTTAGATTTTCTAAATTCCTGCGAGATCACGCATCACTGCGTCCACCGTCTCAATGCAGTCACAACGGTAGGCATTGCTTCCGCAAAACAGAAGTGCCTCCGACAATTTACCCTCGGCTGCATTCGAGAGTGCCTTCGTGATGCAGTATGGAATATCCGCCGGATTGCAGTGTTCCAGACACTGATAGCAGTGCGTAATCTTTGCCTTTTCCCCGCGCGCCTTGCACTCGGTGATCTTGTCAAGAAACGTATTTTTAATCGCGCGTCCCGGCATTCCGACCGGACTCTGCGTGATCACGATGTCTTCCTTCTTTGCATCGATATATGCCTGCTTATAAGCCATCGGAGCGTCGCATTCCTCAGTCGTCACAAAGCGCGTTGCAACCTGAACGGCATCTGCGCCGAGATCCATCGCATGCATCACATCCTCATGCGTGTAAATGCCACCGGCAATCGCCACTGGAATGTGTTTTTTGTACTTCTCGGCAAACTGGGAAATTACTTTCATGATGCCACGAATTTCCTCGTCATATGCACTCTGATTGTAAGTATCCGGAACATCTGCAGTGTCTGCGCCGTACTTGCTCAGATCCTCCCTTGAGAATCCGAGATGACCGCCCGCAAGTGGTCCCTCAATCACGACAAGATCCGGAACTCGCTTGTATTTGCGATCCCAGAGTTTGCAAATGACGGAAGCAGATTTTGCCGTTGAGACAATCGGTGCAATCTTCGTCTTTGCGCCTTCGACAAACTCCGGCAGAGACACTGGAAGTCCTGCACCGGAGACGATGATATCCGCCCCTGCTTTTACTGCTTCCTTGACGTACTGCGCATAGTTTCTCGTCGCAACCATGATGTTGAATCCGAGAATTCCCTTCGGTGCAATCTGGCGCGCTTTCTCAAACTCACTGCGGATTGCCCGCATATTTGCCTCCATCGGTGCTTTCAGAAAATCAGGGTCCTGAAAGCCGATCTGAGCGGTCGAGATCAATCCGACACCGCCCGCTTTTGCAACTGCTCCTGCAAGTGAGTGAAGGCTGATTCCAACTCCCATTCCTCCCTGAATAATCGGGATGCTTGCAGTCAGATCCCCGATCTTCAACGGTTTTAACATTGTCATATCTTATGTTCTCCTTACATGCCCCGGAAACGGTCATAGCGCTGATTGCGAATCTCTTCTGCGGTCAGACCCTCGTATTTTCTGAGGAAGTTTTTCATCTTGTCTGCCATCGTCTGTGCAAGCATCGGAAGCGTATCCTCATTCGCCGGATTTTCCTCCGGAATAATATCCTCAATCAGTCCGCGCTCATAGAGATCCTCCGCTGTGATCTTCATCACGCGCGCAGCATCCGGTGCCTTCTTACTGTCCTTCCAGAGAATTGATGCAAATCCCTCCGGCGACAGAATCGAGTAAATTGCATTCTCCATCATCCAGACTTCATTTGCAACTGCCATCGCAAGCGCTCCACCGCTTCCGCCCTCTCCGATCACAATCGAGAGCACCGGAACGTTCAGCGCTGACATCTCAAACAGATTTCTCGCAATCGCCTCACCCTGTCCGCGCTCCTCCGCCTCAATTCCGCAGAATGCACCCGGCGTATCGACAAAGCAGATGATCGGGCGACCAAACGTCTCTGCCTGCTTCATCAGGCGCAGTGCCTTGCGGTATCCTTCCGGGGACGGCATACCAAAGTTGCGCTTCAAGTTGTCCTTCGTCGTCTTTCCCTTTTGCTGACCGATGACCGTAACCGGAGTTCCGTGAAAACTCGCGATTCCGCCGACAATCGCACCGTCATCTCCAAAGTAGCGGTCTCCGTGGAATTCCATGAATCCGTCAAAAATTGCATGGATGTAGTCGAGTGCGGTCGGGCGATGACTGTCGCGGGAGAGCTGAACCATATCCCAGGCACTCTTTCCACTGTTGTTCCATTTTTTTCCGGACTCTTCCACGGTGTTATCCACATCTTCCACAGAGGTTGTGGAAATGGTTGTCTGAGCCGTCTCCGATTTTTCTTTTTCCGGTTTACAGTGCAGTTTCAAAATCTGTGCGAGAACCTCTCTCTGCTGGTCACGCTCGACGATCTGATCGACGAAGCCGTGCTCAAGAAGAAATTCTGCTCTCTGGAATCCCTCCGGAAGTTTCTGACCGATTGTCTGCTGAATGACGCGCGGACCGGCAAATCCGATCAGCGCACCCGGCTCTGCGAGAATAATATCTCCGAGCATTGCAAAACTTGCGGTCACACCGCCGGTTGTCGGATCTGTCAAAACGCTCACAAACAGTTGTCCTGCCTCGTGGTGACGCTCAAGCGCTGAGGATGTCTTTGCCATCTGCATCAGGGATACAAGACCTTCCTGCATGCGCGCTCCGCCAGAGCATGCAAACAGAATCACCGGAAGTTTTTCCTTCGTTGCCCGCTCAACCATCTGAGTGATTTTCTCGCCGACGACATGACCCATACTGCTCATCATGAAACGCGCATCGCAGACACCGACAGCAGTCTCAAATCCATCGATCCGTCCCTTACCGGTGACAATCGCCTCATTGAGTCCGGTCTTCTCTCTTGCGGATTCGACTTTCTTCTCATATCCCGGAAAATCTAATGGATTCGAGAATGGCATCTCCTGATTCCACTCCTCGAAACTGCCCTCGTCCAAAAGCATTTCGAGACGGCGGTATGCATGCACGCGGAAGTATCCGCCACATTTCGGGCAGATGTAAAAGTTATTCTTTACATCCTCGACATAGATCGGCTGTCCGCACTTGTTGCACTTGCGCCAGAGTCCCTCCGGAATCGACGGTTCCTCTTTCTGATGCTTGTAGTGAGAATCGATAATGGTATAAGTTTTTTTAAACATATTTCTGAGCATAGCAAATTACCCTGTCCTCTCCAGAGTGCATCCGAAAACTCCTCTCTCCGGCAATTTCCGGTCACCCTCTACTCCCGGCAGTACTGCGGGAAATAAGTGGGAATGAAATCCGTGTCCACCTCTCCGTTCTGATAAGCCTCGTTATTCAGAATCTCGTACTGGAAATCCAGATTCGTATCAATTCCCTCGATAATCAGTTCTCCGAGCGCGCTTCGCATCTTGGCGATCGCCTCCGCGCGGTCCCGCCCGTGAACGATCAGCTTCATCAGCATCGAATCATAGTTGGCAGGAACTTTATAGTCATTGTAAATATGAGTATCCACGCGGACTCCGTTTCCTCCCGGAACGTGGATATTCGTGATTGTGCCCGGGCACGGCATGAAGTTTCGCTCCGGGTTTTCCGCATTGATTCGACACTCGATCGCATGACCGCTCACATGAATGTCTTTCTGTGAGACGCTCAGGCGCTCTCCGCTTGCAACGCGAATCTGCTCTTTGATCAGGTCAAGATCGGTCACAAGCTCGGTCACCGGATGTTCAACCTGAATTCTCGTGTTCATCTCCATGAAATAGAAGTTGCGGTTTTTATCAAGCAAAAATTCGATCGTGCCGGCATTCTCGTATCCGACTGCCTTTGCAGCGCGGACAGCGGTCTCGCCCATCTTCCGTCTGAGTTCGTCGGAGATTGCGACGGACGGGGATTCCTCGAGAACCTTCTGGTGACGGCGCTGAATCGAGCAGTCACGCTCTCCGAGGTGAACGACATTGCCGTACTTGTCCGCCATGATCTGAAATTCTACGTGGCGCGGTTTCTCGACGTAGCGCTCCAGGTACATCGTGTTGTCCGAGAAACCTTTGATTGACTCTAACTGGGCGCTCTCGAAATTCATTGCAAAATCGTCCTCGCCCCAGGAGACGCGCATGCCCTTTCCGCCACCTCCGGAGGATGCCTTGATCATCACCGGAAAGCCAATCGTCTTTGCCATCTCAAGTGCCTCTTCCACGGTGTAGACTGGCTCTTTAGAACCCGGAACAACCGGAATTCCCGCCTCGATCATCGTCTTTCTCGCCTCGGACTTGTTTCCCATGCGGTTGATGATGTCTGCGGATGGTCCGATAAATGCAATGTTGCACTTCTCGCACAGTTCTGCAAAACGGGCATTCTCGGAGAGGAATCCGAAGCCCGGATGGATTGCCTCCGCCTTCATGGCTACGGTCGCGGACAGAATCCGCTCCATATTTAGATAACTCTGTCCCGCCGGTGCCGGACCGATGCAGATTGCTTCATCTGCAAGCAGGGTATGCAGGCTGTCGCGGTCTGCCTCTGAATAAACTGCAACCGTTTTGATTCCCATTTCCCGGCACGCCCGGATAATTCTCACTGCAATCTCGCCCCGGTTGGCGATTAAGATTTTCTCAAACATGTTTCTCCCTCGATCTCGATTCTTTGATTCTGTTCCAATCTAAATTACCGCACATTCGTGTGACTTTCGTATATCGTTTACGCACCTACAACGAACGTAAGCTCTGCGGATACTGCAACCTTGCCATCTGCGTTTGTTGCGACTGCCTTGCCGACACCAACCGGTCCCTTGCGTTTGATAATCTCGCACTCAAGTTTCAGGCGGTCACCCGGAAGTACCATCTGGCGAAATTTTGCATTGTTGATTCCACCGAAGAATGCGGTCTTTCCCTTGTTCTCCGGAAGGCTTAAAATTGCGACTGCGCCAACCTGTGCAAGTGCCTCGATCATCAGTACACCCGGCATAACCGGCTGTCCCGGAAAATGACCATTGAACTGTGGCTCATTAAATGTTACAGACTTATATCCAACTGCACGCACACCCGGCTCAAGCTCATCGATAAAGTCGATCAGCAGGAACGGATGACGATGCGGAATGATCTCCTGAATTTCCTTAATTCCCAGTCTCATGACTTTGTATCTCCCATCTAACTAAAAAATACTTTTTCAGATTTATCGCCTAATCAATTTCCGATAAAATAAAATTATTTAGCGAATGCGGAATAACGGCTGACCGTACTCTACGACATCCTCATTGTTTACGAGAACTGCCTCGACTACGCCATCATACTCACTCTCAATCTCGTTCATCAGCTTCATTGCCTCGATAATGCCGAGAACCTGACCCTTTTTCACGGTGTCACCGACCTGGACGAAAGCGTCTGCCTCCGGGCTTGCACTGCTGTAAAATGTTCCGACAAGCGGAGAAAGAACGACTTTATCTGATCCGATATCGAGCGTGTCTTCCTGAGTGGAAGTGCTCTCTGAGCTCTGCGCCGGTGCACTCTGCATGGCTGGAATCTCCGGCTGAGCCATCGGAACTGCCATCGGACTCATCATCTGCGGAGCTGGCTGAGAAATCACAACCGGAGCAACCGGAGCCTGTGCGACGTTTTTCTTCTTTTTCTTCTTGAGGATCAGCTTCTGATTCCCCTCCTCATAAGAAAAGCTCGTCAGACCATTCTCAGATACTGCTTCAATTAATTTTACAATCTCATCAATCGTCATGATCTGTCTCCTTATGCCTCAAATTTCTTTACAAGCAGGGTTGCGTTGTGTCCGCCAAATCCAAGGGAATTGGAGATTGCACAATTTACCGGCATGGATACACCCTCGCCCTTAGTGTAGTCGAGATCGCACTCCGGATCGTCATTCTCAAGACCTGCGGTTGCATGAACGAAACCTTCCTGAATGGACTTTACACAGGTGATGAACTCAACACCGCCTGCTGCTCCGAGCAGATGACCGATCATCGACTTCGTGGAGTTGATCTTAACATCTTTTGCGTGATCGCCGAGTACGAGCTTGATTGCCTTCGTCTCGAACAGATCGTTGTGATGAGTGCTCGTTCCGTGTGCATTGATGTAATCGACATCCTCCGGCTTCATTCCTGCATCTGCGATTGCGTACTCCATTGCCTTTGCTGCACCGCTTCCATCCTCTGCCGGGGAAGTGATGTGGTATGCATCACAGGTTGCACCGTATCCGCTGATCTCTGCATAGATCTTTGCTCCGCGTGCCTGTGCATGCTCTAAGGACTCGAGAACAACGATTCCTGCGCCCTCACCCATGACAAAACCGTTTCTGTTTATATCAAACGGCATGGATGCATGCATCGGGTCCTCAGAGGTGGAAAGTGCGGTCAGAGCAGTAAATCCAGCCACACCGATCGGGGTGATGCTTGCCTCAGTACCACCTGCGATCATAACCTCAGCCTCGCCGTGCTGAATCGAGCGGAAAGCCTCACCGATGGAGTGAGTTCCGGTTGCACATGCAGTTACGACATTGATGCACTTACCCTTGAGACCGTACTGGATCGAAACATTTCCTGCTGCCATGTTGGAGATCATTAACGGAACGAGAAGTGGATTTACACGGCTCGGTCCTTTCTCAAGCAGTTTCTTGTGCTCACGCTCAACAGCCTGAAGGCTTCCGATTCCGGAACCCACGCTGACACCAACGCGGAACGGATCTTCCTTCGTCATGTCGATTCCGGAATCCTCCATTGCCTCTTTGACTGCTGCGACAGCGAACTGGCTGAAACGCTCCATTCTTCTTGCAGCCTTCGGTTCCATGTACTGCTTCGGATCAAAATCCTTTACCTCACCTGCCAGCTTTGCCTTGTACTCGGCAGTATCAAATGCGGTAATCGGACCGATTCCGACTTTTTTCGCCTTCAGACCATTCCAGAATTCTTCTACACTGTTTCCGATTGGGGTGATTGCACCCAGACCAGTCACGACTACTCTTCTGCTCATAAGGGACTCTCCTTTTCTATCTCTGCATATCGTTTATTTTTGTTTCGTTCTATTTTTTATTCGAGCGGTTACATTTTCCATTCAATGATTTCGCCAGATTCCAATGGCTTTTTGCTTACATGTGCATTCCGCCGTCCACGCTGATCACCTGTCCGGTAATATAGCTTGCATCATCCGATGCGAGGAAGGCAACCGTCTTTGCGACATCCTGAGTTGTACCGAATTTCTTTAACGGGATCTGCGCTACCATTGCCTCCTTCACAGCGTCGGAAAGTACATCGGTCATCTCGGTCACAATAAAGCCCGGAGCAACCGCATTGCAGGTGATTCCACGGCTTGCAAGCTCTCTTGCCACACACTTCGTCATTCCGATTAAACCAGCCTTGGATGCGCCGTAGTTTGCCTGACCTGCATTTCCCATCAGACCGACAACAGATGCCATGTTGATGATGCGTCCGGAACGCTGTTTGAGCATCTGGCGGGAAACGTGCTGCATGCAGTTGAATGCACCCTTAAGGTTTGTATCCATAACTGCATCAAAATCAGCCTCTGTCATCTTCATCAGAAGACCATCGCGGGTGATTCCTGCATTGTTGACGAGAATGTCCACACGACCATATTTCTTGACAACTGCGCTGAGCATCTCGCCTGCGGATTCAAAGTCGGAGACGTTGCACTGCATTGCCTCTGCGCGTCCCCCTGCCTCCTCAATCTCTTTTACGACTTCCTCAGCCTTCGCGGTGGAACCGTTGTAATTGACGATCACCACAGCACCCTTTGAAGCCAGGGTCTTTGCGATCTCTCTGCCGATTCCACGGCTTGCGCCGGTCACTACTGCAATTTTATCCGTCAGCATGTTATTCCTCCTGAGCGCTCAGCGCCTCAACTACTTTCTGCACATCCTCAAGTTTCTCTACATTGTAGACTTTTGCGCTTCTGTCGATCTTTCTCATGAAGCCTGCAAGTGTCTTTCCCGGTCCGATTTCGATGAAGGTATCCACACCGTCAGCGAGCATCGTTTCAACGCTCTGCTGCCATCTGACAGAGGACGATACCTGCTTTGTCAGGAGCGGTTTTACCTCATCTGCCTCGGTTACATAGGCAGCCGTCACGTTTGCAACATACGGAATCTGTGGCTTGTGAACCTCAACTGAAGCAAGAACCTCGCCGAGCTTCTCACCTGCGCCTGTCAGCATCTTGGAGTGAAACGGTCCGCTCACATTCAGCATGATCGTACGCTTTGCTCCGGCCTCCTTGAGCTTCTCACATGCAGTCTCAACCGCTTCCTTCTTTCCGGAAATTACGATCTGACCCGGGCAGTTGTAATTTGCAATCTGAACCCCGTCAATGTCTGCAATCACTTCCTCAATTGCAGAAGCATCCATTGCAAGAACCGCAGCCATCGCACCCTGTCCAACCGGAACAGCCTCCTGCATCAGGATTCCTCTCTGACGTACCGTCGCGATCGCGTCCTTCTCGCTCATCACGCCTGCCGCATAGAGTGCACAGTACTCACCCAGACTCAGACCTGCAGTCACATCCGGCTTCACACCGTTCTCTTCCAGCACCTTTGTCATTGCAATACTCGTCGTCACCATCGCTGCCTGTGTGTACTCCGTGATGTCCAGTCTGTCATTTTTCTCAAAGCACAGCTCCGGTAAGGAGAATCCAAGAATCTCTGTTGCCAGATCAAAGACCTTTTTTCCTGTCTCGGTCTGCTCGTAGAAATCCTGTCCCATTCCGCAAACCTGCGCTCCCTGTCCCGGGTAAATAAATGCGATTCTGCTCATGTTCTGCTCCTTTTCTCTTACTTATGTCCCAGCAGTTTCTCTGTCTGAGCCATCATCTCTTCGATCATTTCCTTACAGGTCTGCTCTTTTGCTACCATTCCTGCAATCTGTCCTGCCATAACGGTTCCATTCTGCACATCGCCCTCCTGAACAGCCTTGCGCAGAGTTCCGAGAGTCAGGTACTCAAGCTCCTCAAAGCTCTTGCCCTCGTTCTCCAACTTGAGGTACTCTCTCGTCATCTGGTTTCTCAAACAGCGAACCGGATGTCCATGGGTTCTTCCGGTTACGGTGGAGTCGATATCCTTTGCCTTTAAGACGCGATCCTTGTAGTTCTGATGAACGGTACACTCTTTTGCTACGAGGAAACGGGTTCCCATCTGAACTGCCTCAGCGCCCAGCATAAATGCTGCTGCGATTCCTCTTCCGTCTGCGATACCGCCTGCTGCGATAACAGGAACGGAAACAGCGTCAACAACCTGCGGAACAAGTGTCATCGTCGTTGCCTCACCGATGTGACCGCCGGACTCGCATCCCTCTGCAACAACTGCATCTGCGCCGTATCTCTCCATGCGCTTTGCAAGTGCAACCGATGCAACAACCGGAATTACCTTCACGCCTGCATTCTTCCACATATCCATGTATTTGGACGGATCACCTGCACCGGTCGTTACAACTTTTACGCCCTCTTCGACAACTACCTTTGCCACGTCAGCTGCATATGGGCTCATCAGCATGACATTGACACCAAACGGTTTGTCCGTCACTTCTTTTACTTTTCTGATATAATTGCGGACAACCTCTGCCGGAGCATTTGCTCCGCCGATCAGTCCAAGTCCGCCGGCTTCTGATACAGCTGATGCAAGATGATTCTCTGCAACCCATGCCATTCCGCCCTGAATAATCGGATACTCAATTCCCAATAACTCTGTCACTCTCGTTTTCATGCTGTTTCCTCCATATGGGAATCGCGTCAGCCCGGCGTTTCCCGTATATAAAATCATTTATTGCTGTTCACGCCTTACGCAAACAGAAACGGATTTATTTTCCTGTTCCGTGTCGCTGTCCCAGCGAAACATTTTTCATTGCACAGGATCACTTCCGCACCGCTACTGTTCACACCTTGCGTAAACAGAAACGGATTTATTTTCCTGTGTAATGAAAAAGAGTCCGCTTACGGACTCTCACACCGGAATGCAGAGGCGAGTCTTCTCACCTCCGCACCGTCTTCTCCAATGTAAGGACGCTTACGCCTCTACGCCTTTGCCCTTGAGGTAGTTCATAACATCGCCTACGGTCAGAAGGTTCTGAAGATCCTCAGACGGAATCTCTACGGAATACTCATCCTCGAGAGCCATTACCAGCTCGAATAAGTCGAGGGAATCTGCACCCAGATCATCCTTGAAGGAAGTGGTCTCAGTGATGCTGTCTGCATCTACGCTCAGCTGGTCTGCAATAATCTCTTTCATCTTCTCTAACATAATTTCAATCTCCTCTTCATTTATCATTTTAATTTTTTTAATAACTTTATTTTACTACCATTCCAGAAGCACAGCGCCCCAGGTCAGTCCGCCTCCGAATCCGGCGAGAACAATCTTGTCTCCCCGCTCAAGTTTTCCCTCTCGGTTCAACTCATCGAGAAGAATCGGCACGGTCGCACCGGAAGTATTTCCGAAACGGTCGATGTTCATCGGCACCTTCTCAAGTGGCTGTTTCAAACGCTTTGCGACAGCCTCGCAGATCCGGTAATTTGCCTGGTGCAGAACGAAATATTTGATCTCGTCTATGCTCGTTCCCGACTCATCAAGTACCTGCCGAATGCACTCCGGAACTTTCTTTACCGCAAATTTGAAAACTTCCTGTCCATCCATCTGGATGTATCCAAACTCCGGTGTCTTTCCGTTAAAAACATTTCCATCCGTTCTGGCGGTGCAGGTAAGTACCTGTCCGCGTGCCCCATCTGATCCCATTACCATGTGGATCACTCCGGTCTCTCCTGCCTGAATAACGGCAGCTCCGGCACCGTCACCGAAAAGAACGCAGGTTCCTCGGTCTGTCCAGTCCGTCAGCTTGCTTAAGCAATCTGCCCCGACAATCAATGCTGTCCGGTAAGTTCCGGAAGCAAGAAATGCATGAGCCGTGCTCAGTGCAAATTCAAATCCGGAGCAAGCTGCGCTGATATCAAATGCGACCGCATTTTTTGCTCTGATCTCAGCCTGTACCTCACAGGCTGTACTTGGAAAGCAGTGATCCGATGAGGAAGTGGCCAGAATAATCAGGTCCAGTTCCGATGCATCGATTCCCGCATCTGCAAGCGCACGCCGTGAAGCCTCCGCTGCCATAAAACTGGTTCCCTCATCCATCGCTATCCGCCGCTCATGGATTCCTGTTCGCGTGACGATCCACTCATCATTCGTATCTACAACTTTTGCCAAATCCTCATTCGTTACAACCCGTTCCGGCACATAGGAACCGGTTCCAATCACTTTGCTCGTCATCGTCTGTTCTCCGACTTTATTTTTACTTTCAAATGTTTTGATATTCAAAGTATTCATCTGGTATTCTATATAAAGAAACGGGTTTTGTCAAGAAAATTTTTTCGACAAAACCCGTACATTCCAGAAGACTATTTTATTTTTTTAACCTCGTTCAGGAAGTTCCTTTTAAATCTCAGCTTCCTTCACATACCAGTAGAGCAGTTCCACCGTATCCACGACATCTCTCACATCGCACACCTCATAGGAATGTACATAGCGCATCGGGATCTGGATTCCTCCGCTCTTGATTCCACCGTTTAACGTCTGCATGAAGCTCGCATCGGTCGCACCCGCTGCATACGCCTCAATCTGATACGGAATCTCATGCACCTTCGCAATCTTCTTCATATCGCGCACAAGATCTCTGTTTGCAAGGATGCCACCCACACCACTGCTGAGCTTATCCATCACCTTAATCGAAGTTCCGCGTCCAAGTTCATTAATATAACGGCTCTCCGACACACCCGGAATATCGACAGCAAGGCTCATATCAAGCGCAATCGCAATGTCCGGCTTGATCCGTGTCGCCGCAGTGATCGCACCTCTCGCACCGACCTCCTCCTGTGTGGAGAAGAGTGCATAGACATCCGGCACATCCTTATCACCGTTTAACAGCTTCACAACTTCCAGCAGAATAAACACAAGTGCACGGTCATCAAGTGCCTTTGCACCGACTCTGTGCTTTCCAAGGAAGATCACCGGATAGCAGATCGAAATCGGATTGCCCTCCTCGATTCCCATCTCGAGAACTTCCTCACGGCTCTCCGCTCCAACCTCAATGTAAAACTCCTGAGCAGACTTCGGCATCTCAGAACAACGGTCCGGGCGACCCGGATGAAGAGACTGCACGATTCCATCGACATGACCAGTCTCGGTCTTAATGATCACGCGCTTTCCGAAAAACTGCTGTGGCGCAATTCCACCGAGCGTCTCCACCCACAGAAAACCATTCTTGTCAATGTGACGGATAATCAGTCCGATCTCATCCATATGAGCGGAGATCAGCATGCTTCCCTTCTTATTGCCCTTCTTGTAAGCAATCAGATTTCCCATCACATCATCAGACAGCTCCACATCATATCCTGCCATCTGCTCTCTCAGCAGATCCGCAACCTCGTCCTCAAATCCAGACGGTCCAACCGCATCACACAGCGGTCCAATCAGCGCGCGAAAATCGGCTTCAATCATACTGCGGTCTAATTTCATATCCTCTACTTCCCTTCTTTTTATTTTTATCTATTTGATCGTTTATTTTCTGTACAGGGCTTCTTTTGCATCATACTCTATATACATTGATATACTGCTTCTTGAGTACTATCCTTGGAAACTTTTTAATTATGTTTGCATGACTTACTTCACCGGAGGAGCCGTACTCATACTTACACTTGTATCCATACCCATAGCCCAAAAACTACTCCGCCTGAAATGCCCTCTCAAACTGATCGAAATCCATCTTCTTTCCGATCTCCGGAATACTTGCAAGCAACAGCTTCGTATAATCATTTTTCGGATTCTCAAAGATCTCGTCTCTCGTTCCCTCTTCCACGACATGCCCCTGATACATCACAAGCACACGATCCGCAATATGCTTGACAACTCCGAGATCATGAGAGATGAAAATATAAGAGATATTCATCTTCGCCTGAAGCTCTTTTAAGAGGTTAATAATCTTCGCCTGAACCGACACGTCAAGCGCCGAGACCGGCTCATCACAGACAACGATCTCCGGTCTCAGAATAATCGCGCGCGCGATTCCGATTCTCTGTCTCTGTCCGCCCGAAAACTCATGCGGATAGCGATCTGCGAAATCCTTGTTCAGCCCGACCATCTCCATCGTGTCGAGGATCAGCTTCTCCCTCTCCTCCTCCGTCTTGTAGACATGCTCAATATCAGCCGGCTCTCCGATAATATCCCGCACTGTCATACGCGGATTTAAAGAGCTGTACGGATC
This sequence comes from Brotaphodocola sp., assembly GCF_983179755.1. Classification (NCBI taxonomy): domain Bacteria; kingdom Bacillati; phylum Bacillota; class Clostridia; order Lachnospirales; family Lachnospiraceae; genus Brotaphodocola; species Brotaphodocola sp. The sequence continues at coordinate 34,350 of NZ_CFAHBC010000020.1, forward strand.
CTGAAAAATCATCTTGATGTTTCTGCGCGCCTTTTTGAGATCTGCACCCTTTAACTTGAGAAAATCCTGTCTATTTAAAATGACCTCTCCGTCCGTCGGCTCCACAACGCGAAGCAGAGACTTGACTGTTGTGGATTTTCCACATCCGCTCTCGCCAACAATCGCAAGCGTCTCTCCACGATGAAGCTCAAAACTGACTCCATCCACAGAGCGAACATACTCTTTTTCTCCGAACAGTCCTTTGCGTCCGACCATGTAGTACTTCTTCAGATTCTTGACCTGAAGAATTGTCTCTCTTTCGGATTTTTCATTCTCTTCAAACTGATTCTTTCCAGCCTCACTCATCCTTCTCCCTCCTCCCCGATTTTCTTTTTATTTTCAATCTTCGTTTCACTTGTATCTGTCGCCTTCATCTCTCTTCGCTGTGCATCCCCGCCCTGCTCATAGAGGAAGCAACGAACTCTGTGACCGTCTGCCTCCACAATCTGCGGGCGCTCACTGCGACAGCGATCCGTCGCGTAAGCACATCTCGGTGAGAAGATGCATCCCTTCGGAAGCTCATAGAGCATCGGCACATTTCCCGGAATACTCTCAAGACTGTCTTTCTTCTCATTCATTTTCGGAATTGCTGCCTGAAGTCCCTGCGTATATGGGTGAAGCGGTCTTGTAAAAATCGCCTCCGCCTGTGCATACTCTACAAGCTGTCCGGCATACATCACCGCCACGCGATCCGCCATCTGGGAGATGACACCCATGTCGTGACTGATAAAAACGACAGACGTCTTCTTCTCCTTCTGAAGACGACGAATCAGTCCCAAAATCTGCGCCTGAACCGTCACATCAAGAGCCGTCGTCGGCTCGTCACAGATCAAAAGTTCCGGGTTGCAGACGAGCGCCATCGCAATCATGATTCTCTGTCTCATTCCACCGGAAAGCTGTGCCGGCACTTCGCCGTATACTTTTTCCGGTCTCTGGATTCCTACTGAGCGAATAATCGAGATCGCGCGCGCTTTCGCCCCCGCGCGTCCGATTTTCTCATGTGCAACGATCGTCTCCACAATCTGACGACCACAGCTCATCAGCGGATTCAAACTCGTCATCGGCTCCTGAAAGATCATCGAAATTCCTGTTCCGCGAATCCTTCTGAGTTCCTTTGCGCTCATCTTTGTCAAGTCCTGTTTCTCGTCTCTTCCGAAGAGAATCTCACCGCCGGTAACTTTTCCCGGACGTGCGACAAGACCCATGATTGCGGAGGCAAGCATGCTCTTTCCACATCCACTCTCCCCGACGATTCCAAGCGTCTCTCCTGCTCTGAGTGTCAGGTTCAGCCGATCGATAACCGGAAGTTCCCCGCGCTCTGTGAAGAGCCGTACATCCAGATCTTTTATCTCAAGAATATTTTCTCTCTCCATATTCTCCATCCTTTATTTTCCCATTCTGTTTCTGTTATTCTGTTCACTCTGTCTTTCGACTTCTATTTTTTCGATCTTCATTCTCTCGATTTTTATTCTTTGGATTTTCATTTCTCAATTTTATATTTTTTACTTTTTGCTTTTATCATTTTGCGCCTTTGCCAGTTCGTTTTTGCCAGTTCACTTTTTTATTATTTAATTCTTGCGAACTTGCAACTTGCATTCTTGCCCGATGACTTATTTGCGCATTTTCGGATCAAGCACATCGCGCAGACCATCACCGAGCGTGTTAAAAGCAATTACAGTGAGAATGATGAAAATTCCCGGAAACAGGCTGTAATAGGTATTGGTACGGATAAAAGTCTGAGCACCGGAAATCATTGACCCCCAGCTCGCTGTCGGGCTCGGAACACCGAGACCGAGATAGCTCAGACTCGCCTCCGTCAGAATTGCAGACGGGATACCGAGCGTACAGGAGACAATCAGCATTGGAATGCAGTTCGGGAACAAGTGCTTTAAGATGACACGCAGATTGCTTCCTCCGTCAATCCGGCACGCCTGAATGTACTCCTGCTCCTTGAGCTGAAGCACCGTACCGCGAATCAGACGCGCGGTGTTTGCCCATGACAGAAATCCAAGTGTCAGATAGAGGTTCATGATTCCGGAACCCAGCGCATACATCAGCGCCATTGCAAACAGCAGTGCCGGGAAACTTGAAAATACCTGAATCAGGAAAGAGATCACATCATCCGTCTTCTTTCCAAAATAACCGGCGCACACACCCATGAAATATCCGATCACAGACGCGATCAGCTGAGAAACAATGCCGACACTCAGCGACACGCGGCAGCCGTAGAGACAGCGCGTCAAAATATCTCTTCCGAACTCATCCGTTCCAAAAGGATGCTTGGAACTCGGAAACAGAAGTTTATCTGCAAGCACCTGCTTGTTCGGATCATACGGCGTCAAAACCGGCGCAAAAATGGCAGAAACCACAAGTACAATCAGAATCAGCAGAGACAGAACGGCAAGTTTATTTTTCCAGAACAGCTTCAGGCTCTCGGAATAGTAATTCTTTTTTCTCATCAGCTATTCTCCTTTCGTCAGGCGGATGTTCGGGTTAATCACCGCATAGAGCACATCCACAATAAAGTAAATCAAAACACAGATAGCGGCAACATAGATGACACCGCCCTGAACAAGCGGAATGTCACGGCGATGAATTGCGTCGATCAGCAGTTTTCCGATTCCCGGAATGTTAAATACATTCTCCGTGATCATCGAACCGGTCAGCAGAGCACCGATATCCGTACCGATAACTGTGATGATCGGAACAAGCGCATTCTGGAAAATATGAATCAAGATGATCCGACGCTGATAGAGTCCCTTTGCATACGCGGTCTTCACAAAATCCTGACCCATAACTTCAAGCATACTTGCTCTCGTAATTCGGGAAATCGATGCCGCATATCTTGTTCCGAGTGCAAGCGACGGAAGCACATATCCGATCGGACTGGAAACTCCCGAAACCGGGAAAATGCTGAATTTCAGACCTACATAAATCTGCAAAAGAATTGCCACCCAGAAAGACGGGGCAGAGATTCCAAATGCGGAAATGCTCATCAGAATCCGGTCAATCGGGCGATCATGATAGACAGCTGCCAGAATTCCGGCAGTCAGACCGAGAATCAGCGCAACGATATAGGCAGCTGTTGCCATGATTGCGGTGTAATGAAACGCCTGAAGAATCAGTGTCACAACCGGTTTTTTCTGGAAATAACTCGTTCCCATATTTCCGTGCAAAAGATCTGTCAGCCAGTTGATATACTGAACCGGAAGCGGGGCATCCAGTCCCATCTGTGCTTTTACCTGGGCAATTTTGTCGGCATCTGCAAACTCTCCGAGCATCGCTGCCACCGGATCACCCGGAATGACATTCAAGATAAAGAATGTGATCAGCGAGATCGAGAAGATAATTCCAACTGCGAGAAATGCCCGTTTGATAATGTATCGAACCACTCTCTTCTTCCTCCTTTTACGACAAATATACAGCCAAACAGCCGACGCACAATGCGCCGGCCGGGGCTGTATACTCATCAACTAATTACTCATCAATTTGTATAACTTCATATAACTCAGAATCACGCACCAAGTCCTTGCAATTATCGACTTGATTTCAAAATAATTTGCTCAGTTACTTAGTTCTGTGCAGACGGATCAACATCCACATTCCAGAAGTGGTAAATCAGGTTGCCGACCTTGAAGTCCTTGACATACGGCTTTGCGATGAACTGGCTCTGCGGATAGTAGAGCGGGATGCATGCATAATCTTCCTGAGAGAGAATCGAATCTGCCTGCTTGTACAGGTCAGCGCGCTCATCCTCGTTTGTAGACTTTCTTGCATCATCTAACAGCTTATCAAAATCTGCGTTGTCATAGAAGACACCCTGTGCATTGGACTTGCTGGAGTAGAAATAGTTGTACATCTGGAAATCTCCATCCGGATACAGAGCATTCCAGGTAGAACCGGTCAGCGGAATCTTTCCTGCTGTTCTGTCAGAGTTGTAAGTTGCATTATCTACAACCGTCAGATCAAGGGTGATTCCAACCTCTGCAAGGTATCCCTGAATTGCAGAGTAGACAGCCTGATCTGCCTGACGAACCTCGGAAGAAATCGTGATGCCGTCACCATAGCCTGCATCTGCAAGCAACTGCTTTGCAGCCTCCGGATCATACTCATAAACAGAGAGGGAATCATCATGTCCCGGAATTCCGTTGTTCAGGTAGGAAGTTGCCGGAATGCCTGCGCCGTTGAGCACTGCATCGACAAGCTCCTCACGGTTGATTGCCAGAGAGATCGCCTTTCTGACATTCACATCGCTTAAGTAAGCATCCTTGAGGTTCATGGAAATGAAGGAAGTTCCCAGCGGATAATATGCAGTGATCTCATCTGCGTACTTATCCTTGTACTGGCTCAGCAGGCTTGCATTTAAGTCTGCCAGATCGATATCACCGTTCTCGTATGCGATCAGCTTTGTCTGGTCATCATCGTAAAACAGAATCTGCAACTCATCAAGGTTGACATCTCCGCCATGGTAATCCTCGTTTTTCACAAGAATCACCTTCGTCGTGTCATCATTCTCCTGAATCTTGTACGGACCGGTACCGATCAGGTTTGTTCCGAGTCCCCAGTTTTCGCCTGCCTCTGTGCATGCATCCTCCGGGAAGATATCTGCGTAGGAAGTACCGAGGTTCTTTACGAACGGAGCAAATGCATAGTCCAGAGTGATTGTGAAGTGGTAATCATCCACGATCTCAAATCCAGCCAGCTCCGTTGCATTTCCGTCGAGCATGTCCTTTGCGCCCTTGATCATGTTGAAATATGCGGTGCTCTTTGCAGCGGTTGCCGGGTTGAACATACGCTCAAATGTGAACTTGACATCCTTACTCGTAAGCTCAGTTCCGTTCGTGAAATGAACGCCCTGCTTCAGCTCGAACGTATATACAAGACCATCATCGGAAACCGTCGGGAAATCGGTCAGAAGAACCGGCTCCTCGTTGTTGTCATCATCGAAACGCAGAAGGCTCTCAGTCACCTCGTCTGCAATCGAAGCAGATCTTGAGTTCGTGGAAGTCTGCATATCCAGACCCTCACCTGCATTTGCCTGTCCAAATTTCAGAACTTTCTTTGCACCCTCGCTACCTGCGGTGCTTCCAGATTCCTGTGCGGTGCCTGCATCTTTCTGGTCAGCTGTGTTTGCGCTGTCAGAAGAGGAGCCACCACATCCACTCAACGCCAGAGTTGCCACTCCTGCGGAAAGGAGTGCTGTCATCAATTTCTTTTTCATAATAGTTTTCTCCCTCTATTTTCCTATAACTTATACTTATACTTATACTTATACAAATTGTGCATTTATCATAATAAATTTTACATAGAATGTCAAATTCACGATTTTAATAGTTAGTTATAGATTTTATCTATATCTAGCACTCAGAATTTCCTATTTTCACTTCTGTTTGTCAGCTGTTTTTCGTTTGACGATTTGATTGTGCGATACTATAATAAAAGAAACAGAGAATTTTCAGATAATACAAAGAGAGGAGAAGAACTATGATTTTTTTCATTGATACAGCAAATGTAGACGATATCCGCAAGGCAAACGACATGGGAATCATCAGTGGTGTCACCACAAATCCATCCCTGATCGCAAAAGAGGGACGCGATTTCAAACAGGTGATTCAGGAAATCACCTCGATCGTCGACGGTCCGATCAGCGGAGAGGTCAAGGCAACAACCGTGGATGCCGAGGGTATGATCGCTGAAGCTCGTGAGATCGCCTCGATCCATCCGAACATGGTCGTCAAGATTCCGATGACCGCTGAGGGATTAAAAGCCGTAAAGGTACTTCACAAAGAGGGAATCAAGACGAATGTCACCCTGATCTTCTCACCAGCTCAGGCACTCCTTGCCGCCCGCGCCGGCGCTGACTATGTATCGCCGTTTCTTGGCCGTCTCGACGACATCTCCACTCCGGGAATCTCCCTGATTGAGGACATCACCGAAATCTTCCAGATGCACGGAATCGAGACCCAGATCATCGCCGCAAGCATCCGCAACCCGATCCATGTGATCGACTGTGCAAAGGCTGGCGCCGACATTGCAACCGTTCCTTATAAGGTTCTGCTCCAGATGATTCATCATCCGCTGACCGACGAGGGAATCCGCAAATTTCAGGACGACTACCGCAAAGTATTCGGAGAGTAAAAAATCTTTTTATCGTCTCCCGGACACAGATGTCCTCCAGATCTCGAACAAACGCGGATAGGCATACTCAAAAAAGTGTTTGTACGCGCTGCAAAAATAATTGACATTTGTGCTCTGTGCAGTGACCGGTTCGCGGTTTCTCCGGCAACCATTTCGGCACAGACCATACCAGGAGCAGGTTCGGCATTCGTCCGGTACCTGCTCCGACCATTTTATAAATCCGAGTGTCTCTCTCATCTTGTCCATCTGCTCAAAATCATCCGTATTCAGATTTCCAAGTTTCCACTCATCAAGCGCATAAAAATCGCACGGATAGACGCTTCCATCCGCCTCAACAACCCACTGTTTTCCGCAGGTTCCACGCATACTGCAATTCTCCGGCATCTGTCGGTTCAGAATCATCAGCAGGTTCTCAAAATATCGATTGTAGACATAGCGACCGGATTTCCAGTCGAGATACCATGCGTCAAACACATCCTTCAAAAACTGTTCAAGTCTCTGAGGGGTCAGCGAAAATTCCTGATTTCCCGGAATCTCCCCGATCGGGTCAAGGCACTCGATATACTGTTGCCAGCCAAATCCATTTTTCTTGAAAAACTCATAAATCTTCCGTCCACTTCGCGCCGTTGTCGCCGTCACGACAGTCAGAATATTGTACTCTACCCGGTATTTCTCGAGAAGGCGAATTGTGCTCATCACACGGTTGTACGTTCCCTTTCCCTGCGCATCAACGCGATACCGATCGTGAACCTCTTTTCCGCCGTCAAGCGAGATTCCGACAAGAAAACGATGCTTTGCCAGAAATGCTGCCCACTCCTCATCAATCACATATCCGTTCGTCTGAATCGCATAGCGCACACGGATGTTTTTCGGATTCGGATGCGCGCTCAAATACTCGACGAGCGACCGAAAAAAGGAAAGCCCCGCAAGCGTCGGCTCTCCTCCCTGAAACATCATCATGCATTCCCGATCCGCAAATTTCATCGCACGGTCGACCATCGCATGCATCGTCTCCTCGCTCATGATTCCGTAGGTCGCCTGCTCCCTGTTCTTCCCCTCATCCGCATAAAAGCAGTAACGACATCTCATATTGCAACTGCCTGACGCAGGCTTGATCAATAAATTTAAAATCGGCATAATTTTTCCCCTTCTTCTCCGTCCTCACTCCCCGGCGCTTTCCGCTTTCTCCACATCTCACACACAGTTTTCCACCATTTCCTCACACTTTTCCCATTCTGTCATCCGCTGTGTTCAAAACAATCCGCTATATCTCGGCTGAGGATGCAGACTCTCATAATTTCTGCAAAGCTCCATAAAGTCACGAATCGGTGCGGTCAAAAGTTTGTCTCTGTGATAGACCATATAAAAATAGCGCTGAAATTCCAATCCCTGCACATGAATCTCGCGGATTTGTCCGCTTCTCAACGGTGCTTCCACCATCCGGCGCGGAACAATTGAAATTCCAAGTCCGGAGATCACCGCATTGACCAGAGCAGTCGTGCTCGTCGCCTCCCACGAGGTTTTTAATTGGATCGAAAAAGGTTCCAGAACTTTCTCAATTGACTCCCTCGTCCCACTCCCCGGTTCCCTGAGAAGCAATCTCTGGGACGCAAATTCCTCGACTGTCATCTCCTGAATTTCTTTCGGAGATTCATCCTGAATCTCATCCGGTCTTTCCTGCTGTTTGGCAGATGCCTCCTGTCTCTGCGTCTCCCGCTGATCCTCACAGAACGAATTATACAAGTCTCGTTCTTTGGAATTTCCCGGCGCAATAATCACGAGATAATCCTCCATGTACTGCTCCGCAATCAGATGACTTTCATGCACCGGGCTCTCGACGAGCGCAATGTCCAGCTCATTGTTCAGGATTTTTTTCTCAATCCGGTCTGACGGTCCGATCAGCACCTGCGTGTCGATATTCGGGTGAGTCTTCGCATACTCCTCAACATAGCCCGGCATAAATTGCGAACCGATCGTGATACTGCTCCCGACTCTGAGAACTCCACGGCTTCCCCAGCTTTTCATTCCTTCCTCCATGTCGTCAAAGAGACCAAGAATGCGCACAACATACTCTCGAAACTGTTTGCCCGCTTCCGTCAAATAGAGTCGTTTCCCGAGACGATCAAAGAGATTGACCCCGTAATACTGCTCAAGTTCCTGAATTGCAACCGTCACCGCCGGCTGTGCCATATAAAGCTGATTTGCCGTCCGCGTCAGGTTGTTTCCATTTTCCGTCACCGCCAGAAAAATCCGCATATGCCGTATTGTCATGTCTCTGTCCGTCCCCCTCTCAATCCCCTCTCAAATTGAAAAAAACATAAAAACCACTCGGAAACAAGTTCTGTTTAGAGCAAATGTTTATTTTTATTATAACTCATATTATATGAGTTTCCATATGATTTTCATATGATTATATTATTTTTCATATAAGCGTTTCAGTGATATAGTAAATATCGGAATGATTTCCCCTCTTTCAAAAAATGCTGAGAACAAAATACTCTTGAAAGGAGCCAACAAGTTCTATGAGTTCTATGGAAAATGAAAAAACGGCGCAGGACAAGCGCGCCATTCTGAAAAAACTTTTCTTCTCCACACTCTATTTGAGCACATTCACCTTCGGAGGAGGATACGTCATCGTCAGCCTTCTGAAAACAAAATTCGTGGATGAGCTTCACTGGATCGATGAAAATGAGATGCTCGATCTGATCGCAATCGCACAGTCTTCTCCGGGTGCAATTGCCGTCAACGGAGCGATCGTCGTCGGATACAAGCTCGCGGGAATGCCCGGAATTTTCTGTGCAATCCTCGGAGCGATCCTCCCACCGTTTGTGATCATCACTGCAATCTCCGCATTCTACACAGCATTTAAAGAAAACTTCTTTATTCAGAATATGCTGAGCGGAATGAGAGCCGGTGTCGGCGCAGTCATTATCTCCGTTGTCTACGACATGGGACGCGGTGTCGCAAAACTTCGTTCCCCGATCCTGATTATGATTATGATTGCAGCTTTTCTTGCTAACTACTATTTCAAGATCAATGTAATCCTGATCATTCTGCTCACTGCCCTGATCGGAGCAATCAGAACCGTCGTCTCCGCCAAGAAAGAAGCAGCTTCTGATTCCAACGAAATATAAAGGAGTGTCCTATGATTTACTTTCAACTTTTTCTCGCCTTCCTGCAAATCGGCGCATTCAGTTTCGGTGGAGGATATGCCGCCATGCCGTTGATTCAGGCTCAGGTCATTGAGAAATACCACTGGCTGACTTTAAATGATTTCACAAACCTGATCACAATCGCAGAGATGACACCAGGACCGATCGCCGTCAATTCCTCAACATTCGTTGGCAATCAGGTTGCCGGAATTCCGGGAGCAATCGTCGCAACGATCGGCTGTATTCTCCCGTCCTGCATCTTTGTCACGATCCTCGCAAAGCTCTACGCGAAATACCGCAATCTTCGCCTGATGAAAGGAATCCTCGAATCGCTTCGCCCGGCTGTCGTCGCCATGATCCTGACCGCCGGAATCACGATTCTCGTCCCGACGTTCTTCGGAGACGGAACGATTCACCTCACGAACGGAAACCTGCAAATCCGCTATCTGATCTACTTTGCAGTCGCAATGGTCTGCCTGCGAAAAGTCAAGATCGACCCCATCAAGGTCATGGTCTCCTGTGGCTTCGCTGAAGTGCTTTACCAGCTCGTACTCTCGTGGCTTCCGATTTAAAAATATCGGTCCCTATTCCCGATCAGATATATATCAATCTCATCAAGGGATGATAAAATAAAATCTATAAAACGGCAAAAACCAGAGAGGTTTTCCATTTTCGGAAATTCTCTCTGGTTTTCTTTTGAAAATTTTTTTCTAAATCTTTTCTTTTTTGAATCAATTATTTTTCTTTTTATTGAATCAATCACTTTTTGAATGAATTACTCTTCCTTGACATCTGTCAGATAGCGGTAGACATCTCGTTTCGGGATTCCACGGTCTTTTGCGACGCGCTTCATCGCTTCCTTGCGATCGATCCCCTGATTCAGGTAGAGATCCATATGCTCCTCAATCGACATCTCTTCCCATGATTTCTGCTGCTCCTTCTGGATCTCATCAAAACTGCGTCCCGCAATGACAAGCACGCACTCGCCCTTCGGTTCTTCGGTCTCAAAGCGCTCCAAAAGCCCCGCAAACGTGCTCCGGAATCCTTCCTCGTACTTTTTCGTAAGCTCCCGGCAAAGCGTCAGCTTGCGATCTGCACCAAGCACTCCGGCAAGCTCCTCGAGTGTGCGGACAAGGTGATGTGGCGCCTCATAGATAATCATCGTTCGCGTCTCCTGTTTCAGCTCCTCAAGCACCCACTGGCGCTCCTTCTTATCGACTGGAAGAAATGCCTCAAAACAGAAACGTCTCGTCAGCTGACCCGACATCGTGAGCGCGGTGATGCAGGCAGCCGGTCCCGGAAGTGAGGTCACAGAGATTCCCGCCTCATAGCACTGGCGCACCAGCTCCTCTCCCGGATCAGAAATACCCGGTGTTCCCGCATCTGTGATGACTGCAACGTTCACACCTTTCTTCATCTGCTCCACAAGATAACGAGCCTTGTCCACCTTGTTGTATTCATGATAACTCGTCATCGGAGTCTTGATCTCAAAATGATTCAGCAGTTTGATGCTGTGGCGGGTATCTTCCGCCGCAATCAAATCCACTTCCTGAAGCGTCTTTAATACACGCAGGGTAATATCATCCAGATTTCCGATCGGTGTGGCACACAGATACAGCTTTCCGACTGCGTTTTCTTCCATGCCCTCGTCTCCCTTCTCTCTCAGTTCACGCATGATCTTTTTTTATCTTCATCTACTATCGCTCCAGATTCATGCTTTATTCGTTTTGTATTCTATCATATCGACTCGTATACCCTGTATCAATTCATATTTCTAGTATCCATAAATCGTATAAATCTCATCCGTATACATGCCCTGGCTTTTGTATACAATAATCGGTGGCTCTATATTCATCATTGCACCGCCTCCGCGCACTGCCTCGATCAAAACCATGTTTGCCTCCTTATCGATAAACGGATGCACAAACTTAATTCTCTTCGGCTCTAAGCGATAATCGTGCAGAAGCGTGATCATCTCCGTGAGTCTGCGCGGACGATGAACCATGTAAAAATGACCGCCCGACTTGAGAAGCGCACTCGCCTCACGCACAACATCCTCGAGCGTACAGAGCACCTCGTGGCGGGCAATCGCCTTCGGCAGATCCGGATTCTTGAGTCCGTGCGTGTCATTCATGTAAGGCGGATTGGAAGTCACCACATCGAAAGAAGCCTTTCCAAAAATTCGGCTGGCCTCCTTGATGTCTCCCTTCACAATCGAAACCCGATCCTGAAGTCCATTGAGATTCACACTGCGCTGTGCCATCTCTGCCATCTCTTCCTGAATCTCAAGACCGGTGAAATGTTCTCCCTGTGTCTTCGCATTCATCAGAATCGGGATAATGCCTGTCCCCGTTCCGAGATCAATCGCACAACCTCCCGGTTTGACTTGCGCAAAACCCGATAAAAGAACAGCATCCATGCCAAAGCAAAATCCGTTTTTCTTCTGAATAATTCGATAGCCGTTTCGCTGGAGATCATCGATTCGCTCATCTTCCTGACACTCTGCGTCACACTTCAAATTATTATTGTTTTGATTTCTCTGTCCGTTCGGATTTTTCCTGTCTCTCTGATCGATCAGACTTTTCTGACTCTCTCTTTCCATTACTCTTCGGTTTTCCTTCCCGCTTTTCCAATGCCTCAAGTTTCTTTAATTCTGCATCTTCCACATCGACTTTTCCTTTTCTTCGACGCGGACGGAATTTCAGCTGTTCTACCTTATACTCGCGAATCTCTTTCTCATCTCGCTCCACCATGACGATAACCTTGACGATCTGGCGAAGCACGTTGACACTCTGCACTTCTCCCTTGAGACCATCATCTGTCGTCACATAGTCTCCGATTCCCGGGAGCTTGCTGTTCAAGTACTCGTAAGTCTCCTCCTCGTTTTTCAGACAGCACATCAGACGACCGCAGACACCCGAAATCTTTGAGGGATTCAGGGAAAGATTCTGTTCCTTTGCCATCTTGATCGACACTGGAATAAAGTCAGACAAATAGGAGTGACAGCAGAGCGCACGACCACAGATACCGACTCCGCCGACGATCTTTGTCTCATCGCGAACTCCGACCTGGCGCAGTTCGATTCTCGTCTTAAAGACGCTCGCCAGATCCTTAACCAGCTCACGGAAATCAATTCTTCCATCTGCCGTGAAATAAAACAGAATCTTGTTATTGTCAAACGTATACTCCACATCGATCAGCTTCATCTCAAGACCGTGCTTGCGAATTTTTTCCTTGCAGATCCGGAACGCCTCTTTCTCTTTGACTTTATTATTTTCTTCTCTTGCCTCATCATCCTTATTTGCCATGCGAATCACTGTCTTCAACGGCTGTACTACCTTGCTGTCGTCCACATCCCGGCTTCCCAGTACAACAAATCCAAACTCAATTCCTCGGGCGGTCTCCACAATTACATGTTCTCCAGCCTTAATCTCCAATTTGCCCGGAGAAAAATAATAGATTTTTCCCGCCTCACGAAATCTGACACCAATTACTCTCGTCATTGACTCTTCTATCTCCTTCAATTATCTCCCTTAATTTCTTAATTTTCCTTCATCGTCAGCAGAAGCAGTTCCATCGCCAGCTCCATATTGACATTTGCATCGAGACGCACCCTCGCCTTGTCCACGGCCTCCAGAATCTGCTCAATTCCATCATAACCGCTGTTCTGGCTGATCTCATTTACCGTGCGGAATTCTTCTTTAAAAATCAGCTGATTAATATCTTTTGTGACCTTGTACAGCAGAATATCTCGATACCACAGCTGAATGAAATCCAGACATTCGTAAATATCCAGACCATCCTCCTTCATCTTGCGAATCTCATCGAGAAGTTCGGAAATATCTGCCTGTTTTACGTGGCGAAGCAGACCGAGAATCTCCTGATGAAGATGCTTGAAATCTTCCGAGGATGCCAGAGAAATCGCTTTGCCGAGATTTCCTCTCGCAAATGCCGAATAGATCTCTGCATCTGCCTCCTGCACATGCAACTGCTCCGTCAGATAATTTTTCACCATGTAATCACGGAGCGGTTTTAATTTCAACTGAACACAGCGCGACAAAATCGTCGGAAGAAAGGCATCCACATTCGTCGTCAACAGAAGAATCACTGCATAAGCCGGCGGTTCCTCAATCGTCTTGAGCAGAGCATTCTGTGCCTGCTGAGTCATCTTCTCTGCCTCATCCACAATATAAATCTTATAATAACTGCTGTAAGGGCGCACCATGATTGTATCATTGATCTGAGTACGAATATCCTCCACACCAATTGTATTCGGCTTCTCATGTGTCACATAGACCAGATCCGGGTGACTTCCGCTCAAAACCTGTTTGCAGGCATGGCATTCCATACATGGCTCTATGCCATCCTGCTCACACAGAAGTGTCATCGCAAACGCTTCTGCCAGAGTCTTTTTTCCCATTCCGGCTTCCCCTGAAAGAATGTAGGCATGAGATACCTTATGATTCCTTACCGCAGTCTGCATATGATCCTTGATCTGTTCATGTCCGATAATTTCCCGAAATGTCTTCATGGCACGCACCTCCCAGTCTTTATCTGTTCAAAACGCACTCTCTCGATCCCTATTCCTCATGCATCACCATCCATGCACGGTCCAATCTTTCTTCATACGTTCTGAGTGAAATCTATTTATTGCTTGTTTCAATTAAAAAATATTGTAGCACAAATATATGGTTTTATCAAAATTTCTGTATCTCTGTATTCTAGTTTTTTCTTTCGGCGTTACTGTTCAAACCTCATTCAGACAATTAACCATTCTGAATTGCACTCAGAATCTCATCCACGCATTTATCCAGAGTCTCATTCACAAAAGAAGACTGAATCCCCAATCGCTCCAGCTTCTCCTGTGCAAAATCCTCCTCATCTGCAAGAAAACGTCTGCAAAGTTCCGCATAATTCGGTTTCTTCTGTGTTTTTTCTCTCGCAAGTGCACGTTCGAGACGAGCTCCATCATCGACCGTCACATAAAGAGGTTTTACCACATCTTCCCCGTAATACTCCCTCAGTTTCTCGTAGGATTCCAGCGTGCCAATCGCCAGATAATCTGCTTCCTCCAGACAGATTCGTCCGTCATCGACCGTCGCATAACTCCACGGTCCACAGACTGTCTGATACGTTCTCATCTCAATGATTTTTCCCTGTTTCTCAAATGTTTCCAGAGTCTTTGGATTTGCAAAATAATACTCTCTGCCCTCGCACTCGCCATCCCGCATCGGTCGCGTTGTATACAGAACAACTCTGCGCAGTCGTGGACATTTTTTCAAAAGTTCTCTATAAATGGTATCTTTTCCCGATGCGCTTTTTCCCATCAAATAATAGATCTTTCCCATTTTGCATCCTCTCTATCTTGCATTTTCTCTATTTTTTCTTCACAGGTACTCCTAATGTTCACAGATACTCTCGTTTTTTATCAACGTCTTCTACTCTGCACAGACGCGCAGAATATTCGCCTCTTTATCCGCCATGCCCTGAACCGGAAGTCCAATTTTTTTATAGTAAAAAATCTGCTGAAGCATCTCTCTCTTGATTTTTTCTCCCGGCGCAATGATCGGAATTCCCGGAGGATAGAGATAGACAAACTCCCCGGAAATTCTCTCCTCACAGACTTCAAGTGGCAATTCTTCCCACGGCGCATCAACCGCTTTTGCAGGTGTCATACAGATTTCCGGAAGTTCCCATTTTTTCCGAAGATCAAACTCTGCTCCGAGTTCCATCTCCTTCTGATCTGCGCTCTCACTTTCCTTTTCCTCAAATTCAGAACAAGTTATCTCAATCTTTCGATCGATCTCCTCAAACGCCGTGCACAACCGATCCAGATTTTCCATAGAATCCGAAAACGTTGTAATTGCCACGACATAATCTGCCCCGCACATTTCCATTTCAATGTTGTACTCTTTTCGCAACCAGTCTCCGAGAATCTCTCCTGTCATCTTCTCGCGACTCACACGCTTCTCGATCTTCTGACTTTCATCTTCTCCACATCTTCTCTGTGCGCAATCCTGCGCTTCATTCTCAAACGTATTTTCCGCAATCTTTACACAGCCCCCGCAGGAAACCACAATCTTCGCAGGGTCCATATCATAAATGCCGGCTCTTGATTTTAGAGAACAACTCCTCCCATTCGCGCCACACTCCGTACTTTCCGCTTTTTGCCCTTCTCTGCGACCTTCTACGCCATTTTTGCGCAGTTTGCAGACCAATACCGGTTTCAAATGTTTAAGGTGCTCTAAGCGGCTGTAAACGCATCTCAGACGCCTTGAAAAATCATCCATCTGCTTTCTTCCGCTCTGCTCCATCTCATAGATGCAACTCTCAATCGACGCCATCATCACATAGGACGGACTGCTCGTCTGATAAATCTGAAGATAACGCTCAAGCCTTCCGAGATCGACCCTCTTTTCGCCCTCTCTCGTCAGGTGAAGCACCGCAGTCTGGGTCAGCGACGGCAATGTTTTATGCAAACTCTGAATTACAAGATCCGCTCCACAGTCAATCGCAGAAGCCGGAAATTCCTCTCCTCCAAACGAAAAATGCGCCCCGTGCGCCTCATCCACGATCAACGGAAGCCCATATCGATGCACAACATCCGCAATCGCCTGCACATCCGACACCATCCCATCATACGTCGGAGAGACAATCAGGACCGCCTCGGTATCCGAATTTTTTTTAAGCATCTTTTCCACATCATCCGCGAGGATTCCACCCTGTATCCACAATCCAGAAAGGATTTGTGGATACACATAGTCTGTTTTCAACTGATTGAGGATAACGCCATGGTAAGCCGATTTGTGGCAATTTCTGCTGATAAGAATCCGTCCACCCGGATGAACACATGCGCTCACCGCACTCAAAATCCCGCAACTGCTTCCATTCACCAGATACCAGGTCTTTGCTGTCTTATACACCCCGGATGCCCATTCCATCGACTCTCTTAGAATTCCCTCCGGGTGATGAAGATTATCAAACCCGTCAATCTCCGTGATATCAATCGCAAACGGATTCGGAAATTCCGCTCTCATTCCATCCTCGCTCTGGCGCTTATGTCCCGGCATATGAAACGGACATGCATCCGACTTGGCATAACGCTTGAGACGGGAAATCAAAAGATCTTCTTTTCTCATAATTTTTTTATTTTTCCCTTTTTTTCACTCATTCTATTTTCATTTCTCAAAATTCCTATTTTTTAAGAAGAGTGAAACTTTTTATACAACTCCGATCACATGGTTATCTTTACGGTATCACCCAGAATTTTCCGTTCAGAAACTTCCTACCTGTATACAATAATATAACCTCAAAAGTGCATTTTATTTTAGCACAGAACGGCTTTACATTCCACCACCTTTTTACTATAATATTTTGGGATTTTTATTAAAAATTTTATTGGAATTTATTTCTTGAATTCAAACCATGATCTTATCATTTAAGGAGATGATTGCATTGCGTGAAATGGAATTTAAAATGGAGCGTCAGGGACTCGTCAACATCGGAGACAAGGTAGAAGTTATCGAACGCGAGGGCTTCAATTACAGCTATATCATTGAGCCTGCGGTTGCTATGTCCGGCTGTTACAAGAACCGTGACCGCCTGAAGTCCAGAGAAGGGATTGTGAAAGACATCCGCGAGAATTCCCGCGGTTTCTATGTGATCGTAGAATTCGATGAGTAAATTTAAATACGGATCTCGTCTACACAAAAATCTCGAAAAAATTATAAAAAAAACTCTATCAGATTCACAAAAAATACTTTTATTTAGGAGTAGATCGAAAAAGCGCCGGAGGTAGAAAAGTCACTGCAAACCCGTGCAGGACTTATTCTGTCGTAGGCGCTATCTATTTTTATTATTTTTTTCTTGTTTTATTCTTTCTAGTATTTCTCCCGTATTAATCACCAAAGTACTACTTTAACATTACTCCAATAATACGTTAGTAATCCTTTTTTACTCCACAAACGTCCGATCCTTATCCGGAATCACAAGCACCTTCCTCCAGATCGGCTCCGGCTCTCTTCCTCGTTTCCAGTTGTTATCCGTCCAATAACAGTAGACTTCTCCATCCTGCTCCATCACAAATTGCAGATCATCATTTCCCGTCGTCTCCACCTGCTTCCGAAGCTCCTCATCATTCAGATAACTGATCTGTCCCGCCGGCGAAATCACCGCAATGATCCCCCGATTGCTTACCCAGCTCTTCGGCCTGTAAGACGCATAGATCTCTCCCGCCGATTCCGAATAAGACATTTCCGTGATTCTTCCCTTGAACCTTTCCCCGATCATTACCGTCTCCCCGACATTTGCAAGCGGTCTGCGATAAAGCTCACTGTACTGGATTCCATCTCTCTTTCGCACGAAAACACTGTAATATATCTGCCCATCCGCAATGCAGAAGCTGTCGATTCCTTTTCCCTGTTCAAGAAAAAGACTCTCCTCCCCAGCTTCCTCCTTATAGATCGCAGATTCTCCATCTCCATTTTCACTCAGGAAATATGAGATTCCTGCATATTCGCGCTGAGCCGGATTGCACTCTGCGATGCGATTTCCATCCATGACAAAAAAACGATCCTCATAAGGCAGACTTCCATCCTCCTGCGTCTGAAGCGTTCGTCCGAGCATATCATAAAGCATGATATCATCGCCGTCTGCTATCGCGTAAAATCCGCAGGTCTTCTTTTCAAAAGTCTCCCTCTCCCCAATCCTCTGAATCCGGTCATACTGGGAAACATAGATTCCATCTTCCCAGAACGAATAATTGTCGACATCCCTTGCGATGATCTCAATCTCATCCATCATATCTGCATTTCCACTTACCCGATACAGAGTATGATCCAGCTCACTCCAAACATTTTTGAGTTCACTGTCCTCTCTCTCCTGACACGGCAGATAGTAGGTCCACCCATCATGAGTCTGTATCTCCGGATTGCTCGGATCGGAATCTGCAAACTCAGATTCCTCCAATGGAAGCGAGTAGAGTACCTGACCATTGTCGGACAGATAGACTGCCTTCGCTCCCACCTGAATGCAGTTCTCCTTCTTTTCGTCCTCCGTCTCTTCACTCTCCGACTCCATCTTGATTTTTCGCTCAAACGGTGCTTGAAGCACATCGATCTGATGTTTCACTTTCCAAATTCCAACCGCAAGAATCCCCATCGACACAAGAAAGAGGGCGACAGAGAAAACTCCCTGCACCGCAGTCTTCCTTGCGCTCACACGTTCCGGAATCTCCTGGTCATCCACAATTCCAAGTCGGTCCTCAATTTCCAGCAGAAGAGATGTCTCATCCAAATTGGAGAAACGCTCCTTTTGTGCCTCCTTTGACTGCATCTTTTCCTCTGCATGAGATGCCTCAAGCATCTCCCGGCTTGCATCTAATTTTGTCTCCGCGAGAAAGTCTTCCCGTTTGATCAGCCAGTCAATCGGCGATTTCTCTTTCTGAAGCTGTTCTCCCCGCTGATAGGCTTCCATATAGGTCAAAATCAAGAGTTCTCTTATCTTTTCCTCTTGATTAAAAATCAGCTTTGCATGACGATAAAGTTTCTGGTATGTCACAATATAAAGATTTTCAAACTCAATCAGCCACACCGCTTTTTCTGGTTCACTCTGATTTCTCATAGGCGTTTTCCTCATTCTTTCATCTTATCAGATTCCGCTTAATTTGACAATCAATTTGACCATCTTAACTATCTGACCGCTTTCCAAATAATAAAATTCAAATGACAAAAATGGCGGAAACCCTTTTTCAAGGATTTCCGCCATCCATACGACTGAGCGTGCCGGGATTCGAACCCGGGACAACTTGATTAAAAGTCAAGTGCTCTACCGACTGAGCTACACGCCCATATGCCTTGGACCGGAATCGAACCAGTGACACGAGGATTTTCAGTCCTCTGCTCTACCAACTGAGCTACCAAGGCACAAAATTGCGGGGATAGGATTTGAACCTATGACCTTCGGGTTATGAGCCCGACGAGCTTCCAGACTGCTCCACCCCGCGACAATAATGACAACAATATTCAATTGTTGAGTGGGGGAAAGTGGATTCGAACCACTGAAGGCATAGCCAGCAGATTTACAGTCTGTCCCCTTTGGCCACTCGGGAATTCCCCCATATTTAATACTCTAAGCCGATAATCGGACTCGAACCGATAACCTGCTGATTACAAATCAGCTGCTCTGCCAATTGAG
>NZ_CFAHBC010000021.1:0-51046 GCF_983179755.1 Brotaphodocola sp.
GACTTAAATGGAGATATAAAAAGATGATAAAAATACTTTTTATTTGCCACGGCAACATCTGCCGTTCGCCGATGGCGCAGTTTGTTTTTCAGGATATGGTCTGCAAGGCGAGATTAGAGAAGAAATTCTATATTGATTCATCAGCGACGAGCACTGAGGAGATTGGAAATCCAGTGCACCGGGGGACGCGGGCGAAGATGAATGAGATGGGGATTCCGATGGTGGATCACCGCGCTGTGCAGATGAAAAAAGAGGATTATAGAAATTATAATTATTTGATTGGAATGGATCAGTGGAACATCCGAAATATGATGCGAATTGTGGGAAAAGATCCGGATCACAAAATCTTTAAAATGCTGGAGTTTGCGGGGAGTGATCGGGATGTGGCAGATCCGTGGTATACGGGTGATTTTGATGCGACGTATCGCGATATTGTAGCGGGATGTACAGGACTTCTTGAAAAGATTCGTGAGGAAAAGGGATTCTGATTTTGTCTGTGACTCTGTGATTCGGTTGGTCAGTTTTTTTATTTATTATTTGCATTTCCCTGTACTGCGTGATATGATTTTTTTCACAACCATAAATAATAATAGATAAGATAAAATAAGAAAAATTTAAGTCAACGCTTGCACAGACGTGATGCGTGATTCTTGGCAGTGCTTCTGATATTTTTCAATCGGAAGCACTGCGTATTCAAGTGAGACTGCATGGTGTACGAATTGCTCCATGAGCTGAATCAAAGTGACGTCTTATGAGAAAAAATAAGAAAAAAATTGGTATTAGATGAGCAGTGCAGAAAATATGGTGAGTACGGAAATAAATAATTAAGAAACGTAGGAAAAAACTGAGATTAAGGAAGGTGTCTGGATGAGTACAAATGCAAAAAAGATTCTTTTGATCAATGATTTGCCGGGATATGGAAAAGTGGCGTTGGCGGCAATGGTGCCGATTTTGTCGCATATGGGGCATTATCCGATGCAACTTCCGACAGCAGTGATTTCCAATACACTGGACTATGGAAGATTTCGGATTCAGGATATGACAGACTACATGAGGGATACGCTTCAGGTTTGGGATCAGCTTGGGCTTGATCCGGACTGTATCTGCACGGGCTTTGTGACGTCTCAGCGTCAGGTGGAGATCATTGAGCAGTATATTCAGACGAGAAATCCAAACAAGGGTCGTCTGATTATGGTCGATCCGATCATGGCGGACGGTGGAAAACTCTATAATGGAATGGGGGCAGAGCAGGTTAATGCGATGCGCCGTCTTGTCAGTCTTTCCGATATTATGATTCCAAATATGACCGAGGCATCTTTCCTCACTGGTTTCTGGCCGGGAAGCTATTTTGGAACGGCACAGCAGATCTGGCAGATGGTCGATGGACTGCGCCAGCTTTCTGGAAGATCTGTTGTGATCACAAGTGCTGTGGAAGTAGAACAGCAACCAGTGCTTCTTGAGGATATGCCGGATGGAACGGCGAGATATCTTGTCTGCGGATATGATCATTGGACCGGAACGTATTTCCAGGTTCCGTATGACTATCTGCCGGTGCGGATTGCGGGAAGCGGGGATATTTTCTCGGCAGTGATGACCGGAGAACTTCTGGCAGGAAAGTCATTGGAAATGTCGGTTCGCAGTGCCGTGCAGGCGATCTCAAGATTGATTCTGGATAATAAGGACGAGCTGAACAATTATAAGGGAATCTTGTTGGAGCACAGCCTGGATTTTCTTGATGAGCTCGATGATGAGGACGAAGATTGAGAATGGTCATTTGATGTACAAATATACAGATGATAAAAATGTATGGGTGTATTGCAGGATGGATGTATCAACGCATAAAAAGATAAATGTATAGAAATGGTAGAATAAGAAATGATACGAAATGTAAGTCTGGAGGAAATCTCCGATGGAAAATTATATACGCTGAATGATATGGTGAAGGCAGGCTGCGGTGGATGTGAGGGATGCTCGGACTGCTGTCGCGGGATGGGAGAGAGTATTGTGCTCGATCCGCTTGATTTTGCGAGAATGGCGGAGGGCTTGGCTCTTACTCCTCAGCAGCTTTTAGGTGGGTACTTAGAACTTCATGTGGTGGATGGGATTGTGCTTCCAAATCTGAAAATGGCGGGGGAGAGTGAGCAGTGCCTCTTCTTAAATAAAGAGGGATGGTGTACGGTTCATCCGTATCGCCCGGGAATCTGCCGGATTTTTCCTCTCGGTCGTTACTATGAGGAGAAGGATGGAAAAGAAGAATTTTATTATTTTTTGCAGGTGCATGAGTGCAGTCGTCCGGGACGTGCAAAGGTGAAGGTGAGAAAATGGATCGACACCCCAGAGGCAGATCGCTATGACCGGTATATTCTCGAGTGGCATCATTTTTTAAAAGAGATGCAGAAACGGGTAGCGGGAGCGGATGCACAGGAAGCGCAGGCGGTGAGTCTGTATGTGCTGAAGACTTTTTATCTGCAACCGTATGGTGGGATGGAGTCATTTTATGAGGAGTTTTATAAACGAATCGGAAAATAAATAAAAAGAGAAGTATAGAAAAAACAGAATAGAAATTCCAGAGAAAATTAGAAATCTAAAATCAGAGATTTATAAAAAATAAAGATTCAAAATTCTGCTGAGAAAGGACAGGTGAAGGGAAGATGACACAGGAAGAGCAGAAGGAATACAAAGAGCAGGAGAAACTCGAAGGACAGAAAAAACAGGGAGAACAGAACAGACAGAAAGAAACCCAGTTTGAGACCGCCAAAATGGGTCATACAAATCATGCGGATCAGATCAATCAGACAGTTCAAACAGTTCAAGCAGGTCAGACCGGTCTGGTACTCGAAGGCGGTGGAATGCGCGGAATTTACACAGCAGGAGTTCTCGATGTGTTTATGGACAGAGGACTTTCGTTTGATGGAGTGATTGGAGTGTCAGCCGGAGCAATTCACGGCTGTTCTTTTGTTTCAGGACAGAAGGGGCGGAGCATTCGTTACTATAAGAAATATGGCTGTGATAGTCGATTTCTTGGATGGAAGACTCTGCTTCGCACGGGCGATATCGTGGATAAAGAGTTTTGTTACCATGAGATTCCAGAAAAACTTGATCCCTATGATTTTGAGGCATTTAAGAACTCAAAAACTGCTTTTTATGTGACCTGCAGTAATGTGGAGACTGGAGAACCAGAGTATCTGCGAATCACCGATATGAAGGAACAGATTGATCTGATGCGGGCATCGGCTTCGCTTCCGTATGTCTCTCGTCTGGTGGAGGCAGATGGAATGAAACTTCTTGATGGCGGATGTACGGACAGCATTCCGGTTGAGAAGTTTCGGGAAATGGGCTACACGAAGACGGTTGTCGTTCTCACGAGAAATCGCGGATATGTCAAGAAACCGGAGAATGAGAAGCTCACAAGTATCTATTATCGTCACTATCCGAACTTTGTGGAGGCACTAAAAACTCGCCATATGAGATACAATGAGACGGTACAGAAAATCGAAGAGCTTGAGCGCGAGGGCAAGATTTTTGTGATTCGTCCGAGTCAGGAGCTGACGATTGGACGGACAGAGCGCAATCCGATCAAACTTCAGGAGACGTATGAGACAGGACGCCGGGATGCCCTCTGCCGGATGAAAGATCTGATCGAGTGGTGGAACAAGGCGGAAAAGTAGAAAAAGAAAAATTATTTTATAGATTGATCATAAAAAGAAGAGAATAAAACGGAGCAAGAGCTAACCGATACATGACATATAGCAAAAACCTATACCAGTTATCAAGATGATAGTATTTGACCAATAACAAATTCTGATGCATAATAAAGTCAACAAAAGAAAACAACAACCAAACAAACAACCTACAAGTAAGTAACAACAACAACCAAACAACTAAAAGCAACGCAACAACCAAGAGTAACAAGACAACTAAAAGTAACAACCAAAACAAAAAGCGAAAACGTAACAAAGAGTAACAAAAGGCAATAGCAAGCAACACGGGTAACAAAAGAGAAAGACATAGGTTGATGTTTCTGGTCATTCCGATCAGAGACAAGGCTGAACATGCAGGAGGAGAGATCGTTATGGTGAAATTGTATGACGGAGGCGCTTATCTGGTAAATGGAACAGAGCTGGTTCCGGAGCAGGAGACAGGAAAGGTGGAGGCTCTGACGGGCAGAGCCGTAGATAAGGAAGAGGCAAAAAAGGGAACGATTGCTTATTCGATTATGAACAAGCACAACACATCCGGTGATATGAGCAAGCTGAAAATCAAGTTTGATGCAATGACTTCTCATGACATTACATTCGTTGGTATTGTACAGACAGCAAAGGCATCTGGAATGGAAAAATTCCCGATCCCGTATGTGCTGACCAACTGCCACAACTCTCTGTGTGCCGTAGGTGGTACGATCAACGAGGATGACCATGTATTTGGTTTGTCTGCATGTAAGAAATACGGCGGAATCTTTGTTCCACCGCACATTGCAGTTATCCACCAGTACATGCGTGAGATGATGGCAGGATGTGGCAAGATGATTCTTGGTTCTGATAGCCATACCCGTTACGGTGCACTCGGAACGATGGCAATCGGCGAGGGCGGTGGTGAGCTTGTAAAACAGCTTTTGTGTGATACATACGACATCGCATATCCAGGTGTAATCGCAATCTACCTGACCGGAAAGCCGGGACCGGGCATTGGACCGCAGGATATCGCACTGGCAATCATCGGTGCTGTTTATAAGTGCGGATATGTAAAGAACAAGGTAATGGAGTTCGTTGGACCGGGTGTTTCCAGCATGACAACCGACTATCGTAATGGTGTTGATGTTATGACGACTGAGACCACCTGCCTGTCCTCGATCTGGAGAACTGATGAGGATACCAAGGCATTCCTGACCAAGCATGGTCGTGGAGAGGATTACAAGGAGCTGAATCCGGCAGACGTTGCGTACTACGACGGCGTTGTCTATGTTGATTTGAGCACAGTAAAGCCGATGATCGCTCTTCCGTTCCATCCGAGCAATACTTACGAGATCGACGAACTGAATGCGAACCTCGGCGATATTCTCAGAAGCGTTGAGGTTGAGGCAACAAAGGTAACCGGAAATCCGGATATCAAGTTCAGCCTGACCGACAAGATCGTAAACGGCAAACTTCAGGTAACTCAGGGTGTCATCGCAGGATGTGCCGGTGGTAACTATACGAATGTGATGGAAGCTGCTCACATTCTGAAGGGCAAGAGCTGTGGATGTGGTGAGTTCGCTCTGGATGTATATCCGTCCTCTCAGCCGGTTTACATTGACTTGGTTAGAAAGGGTGCAATCGCAGATCTGATGGAGGCAGGTGCAATTCTCAAGACTGCATTCTGTGGACCGTGCTTCGGCGCTGGCGATACCCCGGCAAACAATGGTCTGTCAATCCGTCACACGACGAGAAACTTCCCGAACCGCGAGGGTTCCAAGCCGGGCAACGGTCAGATGTCCGCAGTAGCACTGATGGATGCTCGTTCGATCGCAGCAACCGCAGCAAACGGTGGTATCCTGACCCCGGCAACCGATGTTGTGGATGATTACGAGGTACCGGAGTACAACTTCGATGATACCGTTTACAAGGCAAGAATCTATCAGGGATTTGGCAAGGGTAACGAGGAAGCAAGCCTTGTATATGGGCCGAACATCAAGGATTGGCCGGAGATGAGCCCGCTGACTGACAACATCCTGTTAAAGGTATGCTCCAAGATCCTTGACCCGGTAACGACAACCGATGAGCTGATCCCGTCCGGTGAGACTTCTTCCTATCGTTCTAACCCGCTCGGTCTGGCTGAGTTCACCCTCTCCAGAAGAGATCCGGAGTATGTTGGCAGAAGTAAGGAAGTTGACAAGATCGAGAAGGCAAGAGTTGCTGGAACCTGTCCGTGTGAGACCGCTCCGGAGCTGAAGGAAGTTTTTGAGAAGATCAAGACAATCCCGGGAAATGAGGATGTGAAGGCATCTGAGACCGAGGTTGGAAGCATGGTTTACGCAGTGAGACCTGGTGATGGTTCCGCTCGTGAGCAGGCAGCAAGCTGTCAGAGAGTTATCGGCGGTCTGGCAAACATCTGTAAGGAGTACGCAACGAAGCGTTATCGTTCCAACGTTATGAACTGGGGCATGATCCCGTTCCAGATGAAGGACGAGCCGGATGCATTCGAGGTAGGTTCTTATATCTACGTTCCGCAGATCCGCAAGGCACTCGATGGCGATATGAAGGATATCAAGGCATATGTGATCGGTGACGAGATCAGGGAGATCAGCCTGTATGTGGCAGACATGACTCCGGACGAGAAGAAGATCGTCAAGGCAGGCTGCCTGATCAATTACAATAAAAACAGATAAGAATTAAATCGTTAATATGGAAAACCCTTCATTATCATTGCGTTTTTAGATACCAGAATGGAGACAGGGTGTCGAACTGTTTGAATACAGGTCGGCACCCTGTTTTCGTATATAACTCAGAGTGGATGTCCCCCTCCTCTATAAGCCCTGACTTTACAAAGTTCGCGAAAGATTGTGAAAATGAGCTCGATGGAGTATAATGGAGGGCGAAATCAGATAAAGAAGATTCAAAAGAAATCGAAAAGAAAGCAAGAAGCAAAGAGCAACAAATAACAAAGAGCAAAGAGAAAAAACAAAGGAAAAATAAAAAGAACAAGGGAATAAAAGGGAAAGAATAAGAGAGAAAAATAAAAAAAGGAAACATAGAAAAAGAAAGGCAAAGAGCCAGAAAGGACAAGGGTAAATCAATGGAAGACAGGAAGATGGAAAATAGAAATCATGCAAAAAGTGAAGAGAGTACAGCGTATAAAGAGTGTGCAGAGAACAAGAATATAGGGAAGAATATAGGAGAGAAAATCGAAGAACGAAAAGAGCGCGGAAACGGCTATACCGATGAGACCTTTTCGGAAAAGACGCTTGAGATGATCTCGGAGGAGGCGTACCAGACTGCGAAAGAACTGATTGATCTTGCAAAGATAAAAAAAGGGGAACTTCTCGTTGTCGGCTGTTCGACAAGCGAAGTTGCCGGAAAGCGAATTGGAAAATATTCGAGCCCGGAGCTTGGAAAAGCTGTGTTTGACGGGATTTATCGGGCGACAAAGGAAGCGGAAGTTTGGCTTGTCGCACAATGCTGTGAGCATTTAAATCGTGCTCTGATCCTCCCGGAGGAGGCAGTTTGCCAGTATGGCTATGAGATGGTCAATGTGATGCCACAGCCGAAGGCGGGCGGTTCATTTGCAACGGCGGCGTGGAATGCATTTGAACATCCAACCGCCGTTGAGCACATTCGGGTACATGCAGGAATCGATATCGGAGATACGCTGATTGGCATGCATCTGCGGGATGTGGCAGTGCCGGTGCGCCTTTCCAAGGAACACTCTGGAATCGGGGAGGCTCATGTAGTCTGCGCGAGAACACGCCCGAAGTTCATCGGTGGAATCCGCGCAATCTACGACGAAACACGCCTGTAAATGCAGGAACTTTTTGCGCGTGTAAGACGGATAGTACTGAAAATAGTATGGAACCGTCACGAATTTTTAAAATTCAGGTGAGAGTTCTGCCCGAAATTTAAGTAAGGTTTCCGCAGGTTTCTTTCATAATTCGGATGAAAAGCTGATCTGCCTTTGAGAGAAATCCATTGTTGAGTGAGGCAATACACAGATCCCAGTAAGCGCCGTAGAGTTCGTTGATTGAGAGAAAGGCAGGGCGATATTCGGCGGAGGCAATGCGGGAGTATTGCAGGGGAACGAGGGTGACGCCCATTCCCTGAGCAGACAGAAGCTGAGCAGTCTCAAAATTTCTCAGCGTCAGTACACAGTGAGGCTGAGGAATTCCTGCTTTGAGCAGAACGGCATCGGTGATCTGGCGGATACGCTGTTCCCGGTGAAGCATCAGAAACGGTTCGTCCTTGAGGAGTTTCGGATCAAGCACTGGATAAGGATAACCGGGCTTTTCAAAGGCTTTTTTCAGGAGGGGATGATCGGGAACGAGGGAAATCACAAACGGGTCCCGGCTCATGACATCATAGTGGAGTTGGGGCTGGGCATGTTGCTGTGGCGGGGTGTGCATGATCGCAAAATCGAGTTCGCCGGAGAGAAGCATTTTTTCGAGGCGCACCGAGTTTTCTTCGCAAATGTCAAGCTCCACATGGGAACAGATTTCGCGAAAACGCGGGAGGACGCGGGCGAGAATCAGCGTGCCAAGGTGATTTGTGATTCCGAGATGAATGCGTCCGGTCTTGAGGTTGTTGATGTCGCTGATTTCAAGCTCAAAGTCCTCAAACATTTTGAGAACCTGTGTCGCCATGTGATAGTAGCGCTCTCCTGCAAATGTCAGCGTCAATCCACTGCTTGTCCGGTTGAAAAGAGGAGTGCCGACAGATTCCTCAATGCGCTGGATCGACTGGCTAAGAGAGGGCTGTGCCATGAAAAGTTTTTTTGCCGCACGGGAAATATTTTTCTCGTCAGCGACGGTTTTTACATAGAGAAGTTCTTTGCTTGTCATATAGGAAAAGATCTCCTTTTATTTTTCTTTTTCGTAATTTTTTGCTTTGTTTAAGTCAACGCTTACAGGAATTTGAGGCGTATCATTATGAGTATAAGTATAATGCATTTTGAGAGAAAAGTCATGAAGATGGCGCGGAAATATCCGCAGAAAATTACAATTTATGCAACTCATGAATGGGGATGGAAATAGCTGTGAGGTTGACTTTTGTAAGAGAAAATAGTATGATCAAAACGTTTGTCCTGTGTCAGGGCGCAACGTTTTTTGACTGTTTGAGATCGGATAATCGATCAAATATGCATGTACATTTACATAAGAGGGGAAGCAGGGGAATCATGAACGATTCGGAAAATTCAGGAATCATTTCAAAAAAAGCTTCAGAAAAAACTTCAGAAACAATTTCAGAAGCAACTTCAAAAAAAGAAAAACAACCAACAGATGTACAATCGAATAACCGTTCCTGGTTTTTCAAGGGAATGAAAGATGGATTTCCGATTGCAATGGGATATTTTGCCGTGGCATTTACACTGGGAATCGCATCGAAGAAAGCGGGACTTTCCGCTATTCAGGCCTCATTGATGTCTGCGATGATGCTCGCATCTGCTGGTCAGTTTGCAGGAATTGAGATGATTGCAGGGGGAGCGGGATATTTGGAGATGGCGATGACGACGATGATCGTGAATCTTCGTTATCTGCTGATGTCGAGTGCGCTCTCACAGAAAATTGAGCGTGGAAAGCCGTTCTATCACCGTTTGCTGATGGCGTATGCAGTGACGGATGAATTATTTGGAATTTCGATTTCTGTGGAAGGACGACTCAATCCGTGCTATCTGTACGGTGCAGCGTCGATTGCGGCACCGGGATGGGTACTTGGAACTTTTCTCGGAGCTGTGATCGGAATGATTCTTCCGGTTCGCGTGATGAATGCGTTGAATGTAGCGTTGTACGGAATGTTCCTTGCGGTTGTGATTCCGGCATCGAAAAAGAGCAAAATTGTGGCTGGTGTCGTGATCGCATCGATGGTCACCAGTGCCTTATTTTCAGTGGTTCCGGGACTGCGGGAGATCTCGTCCGGTTTTCAGATGATTATTTTGACGATTCTGCTTGCAGGAATCTCGGCAATTTTGTTTCCGGTAAAGGAGGAGGACGAACATGAAGCATAATATTTATCTGAGTCTTCTTGTCATGTTTGCAACAATCTATGCGGTGCGTGCGCTTCCGCTGACACTTTTGAGAAGAGAGATTAAGAACAAATTTATCCGCTCGTTTCTCTATTATGTTCCGTATGTGAGCCTGTCCGTCATGACATTTCCGGCAATTCTCAGAGCAACCGGGGATGTGCGCTCGGGCTTGGCAGGTCTGATTTCCGCGGTGATCCTTGCGTGGGTGGATGGAAATCTCTTCCGCGTATCGATCGGAGCCTGTCTGGTCGTTTATCTTGTAGAGATGATTCTGTAACGCAGAACAGATCGGAGACGATTACTGTACATTGCTGTACACGGGGAGGAATCCGGGGATTTTACGAACCCCAAATTCCGTTACTTGGCAGGTGCGCGTAAACAGTAACTCAGAGTGGAAGATGTCAGCGGAGTTGACAAAATAAGGAAAAGGATTTATAATTCCCTCAAATATGGCGGGATAAAATTTCGTCAGTCTCTATCGGTTCATTTAGAACATCATAGATTTAATAAATTCAAATGAATGGATAGAGGGTCGACGCCATAGAATTTGGAAATGATACCGATTTCAGGTGAGGAGGATTTGTATGGCAGCAGAAATGAAAAATGCCAAGACAGCAGAAAAGGCAGAGACGTTAAAGATTGGGACCGTGAAAGAGACGCCGAAAAAGCTGGATACAAAGAAGGAAGATCCGAAGAAACTCGCTACGAAAAAAGAGGATCTGAAGAAGCTGGATACGAAGAAAGAAGATCCGAAAAAACTTGCAACAACAAAAGATCAGACGAAAGCTCTGACAGATAAGAAGGATGAGGCGGTAAAAATGGTAGAGAAACTGGCAGCAAAAGCACTCGAAGAGGCAAAGAAAGCAGAAGAAGCAAAGAAGGAAGTTGAAGTGAAGGCAGAGAAGCCGGCAACAAAGAGAGGCAGAAAACCGGCAGCGGAGAAGAAGACTGCTGAGAAGAAGCCGGCAACAAAGACTACAAAGACGACCGCAAAGACTGCAACGAAGACCACGAAGACGACAAAGACCACAGCAAATACTGCTGAGAAGAAGACCACAGCAAGAGCAAAGAAAGCAACTGCTCCGGAGGCAAAAATTGTCATCGAGTTTAGCGGTAAGCAGGTTCTGGCAAAAGATATCCTTGCAATGGCTGAGGCTCATTACAAGGCAGGTCATCCGGATGATGAGATCAAGACAATCGAGATCTATGTACAGCCGGAGAACAATGTCGCTTACTATGTAGTAAACGGACAGGATCTTCCGGATTGCTGTGTAGAGCTGTAAGGCACGATAGCAAGGCGGTAAGACAGGTTTGACAGGTTTGCGCAACGCATAAATGGGAATGAGAAGACCATGAATCTGAGCGATCAGGTTTGTGGTCTTTTTTGAAAGGTGGAAAATATGGAAAATACGGAGAAGACAGAGACAATAGAGATAGCAGAGACAATAGCAGGGTCAGCGACGACAACAAAAAAGACGACGGTTCAGCTTCCGGAAGCCTTTCTTGCAAGAATGAAAGGTCTTCTTGGAGCGGAGATGAAGGCGTTTGAGGCGAGTTATGAAAACGAGCGCGCGCAGGGGCTTCGTTTTAACACGAGAAAAGGCAGTCTGGAAGAAGACCAGATGCGTTACCGGGAGAAATTTGGACTAAAACCAGTTCTGTGGTGTCGGGAGGGCTTTTATTACGAGGCAGAGTCAAGACCGGGAAGATCAGCTCTCCATGAAGCAGGAGCATACTACATTCAGGAGCCGAGTGCGATGGCGGTAGTCTCAGTCTTAGATCCGAAACCCGGTGAGCGCGTGCTTGATCTCTGTGCAGCACCGGGAGGAAAGTCGACTCATCTTGCAGACCGCATGCAGGGAAAAGGACTTCTCGTCTCAAATGAGATTCACCCGGCGCGCGCAAAGATTCTGGCTCAGAATATCGAGCGAATGGGAATCGCCCACGCGGTTGTGACAAATGAGTCACCCGAAAATCTGGCTCCTCGTTTTCCGGAATTTTTTGATCGGATTGTTGTGGATGCGCCGTGTTCCGGAGAGGGAATGTTTCGAAAGGATGAGGAGGCGCGAAATCAGTGGAGCCCGGCTCATGTGAAAATGTGTGCAGAGCGTCAGCAGGGAATTCTCGATCAGGCAGGATCAATGTTGCGCCCGGGCGGACGGTTGGTCTACTCAACCTGTACGTTTGCGCCCGAGGAGGACGAGCAGGGAATCGCAGACTTCCTTTCCCGTCACCCGGAGTTCTCGATTGTGGCACTTCCAGAGGACGAGATTCCAGAGGGAATTTCCTGTGCGCGACCGGAGTGGAGCCAGATCGAATGCCCGGAGCTTGTGCACACGTTTAGAATTTGGCCACACAAGGCAGAGGGCGAGGGGCATTATCTCGCACTGCTTGAAAAAGCCGGTGTGTCAGGAAAGCAGGGAGATCTGGACGAGTTCGATCAGAGCGCAGAGCGAGCCGGCGATTGGATCGGTGCACAGACTCAGAATGATTTTGCAGTGGAAAATGGAAAGAAGAGCCAAAAGAAGGACAAGAAAAAAGAAAAGGGAAGAAAACGCGATGCGTTCTCTGCGGGAATCGACAGAGAACAGCTTGCGTTGTGGCAGGAATTTGAAAAGGAGACGCTTGTCGAGCCGATTTTCTGTGAGAATCCTGTGTCGAGAATCCTGTTTGGAGAACAGCTCTATCAGCTTCCGGAAGGAATGCCGGATCTTTCCGGACTTCGCGTGCTCCGACCGGGACTTCATCTAGGAACGATCAAGAAGAACCGCTTAGAACCCGCTCATGCGCTGGCACTTGCACTTCGCCCGGATCAGGTGCGCCGAAGTGTCGATTATCCGGCGGACAGTCAGGAGATTCGCACCTATTTAGGCGGTGGCACGCTTTCTTGTGATCCGTCCGAAAAAGGCTGGGTACTCATTTGTGTAGATGGATTCTCGCTTGGTTGGGCAAAGGCAACCGGCGGCAGCCTGAAAAACCATTACCCGAAGGGACTTCGCATTTTCTCATAAATTGCATCGTTCCATAAACTGCATATCTGCTGGAACCGCTGTCGTGAAGGACAGCGGTTTTTTTGTGATCGGATGGTCAAATGTGAGCTTCCATGAATGGAGACACTGCCTGCCAATCAGCCGGAAATCCGGGTTGTAGAGAAAATCTCCGGGCAGAGGATGACCGGCGTATTTCATGTGAACGCGGATCTGGTGTGTCCGTCCAGTCTCCAACTGGAGCTTGACGGCGGAGAGATCAAGCTCGGGTAGGTAGGCGAGCTGTTCAAAGTGAGTGATTGCGGACTCTCCGCGCTCAAAATTGACCTCGCGCTCAATCACGGAATCGCAGACGCGCGCGATCGGAGCATCGATGGTGCCGAAAAAATTTGCTTTTGCAGAATCGGAACAATCGGAACCTGTATGCGAGGTTGATGAGAGCGGTGAGACAGTCACCCCTTTTGGCGCACAAGTCACAAGATCAGCGATGTTGCCATGGCATCCCGCCAGATAGATTCGATGAATTTCACGGTTTCGTATCATCTCGGAGAGAATGCAGCTGCTGAGAGAATTTTTTGCAAAGATCAAAAGCCCACTTGTGTCACGGTCGAGACGGTTGACGATCCGGCAGGTGAACGGCTCGCCTTTTTCGGCAAAGTACCCGGCAACGCCATTTGCAAGGGAATCCGAGAAATGCCCCTGTGACGGATGAATCGAGACGCCGGGAGCTTTGTTGATAACCATCAGATCTTCATCCTCAAATAAAATATCAAGATTCATCGGAACCGGGACGACACTGCTGTCAGCTGTCTCTTCCGGCAGAGTCACTTCCAGAACCTCATCTTCAGTCAGGAGATGGGTGACATAAACTTTTTCGCCGTTGATGCACAGACCATCCGGGAGCAGTTTGACGCGGATGATGAGCCGTCGTGAGAATCCTTTTTCGAGCAGGAGCTCTTCGACGGTCTGTCCTGGCTTTGTACAGGAAAAAAGAAATGTTCGTCTATTCATATCGTGAAAAATCCTTTCGTAAATATTCATGATCCATCATAGCAGAATAAGTGCAGAATAGCCAGAATACGTTGTGATAACGCAGTGAATTTGGTTTTACAGATTTATTTGGCTTAGGTTTAGCAGTTGTTTCGTTGGTTTGGACTCTCGGAAAGGAATCGAAGACGATGAAAATTCAGACGGGTCTTTATGCACTGATGGCAGGTGTGACGATCGGTTTAGCAGTTTGGGGAGCACAGGGGATTGAAGGCTGGTGCCCGACCTCGCGTTACATGCCGATGCTTTTGACGACACCAAAGACGATATCAGAATCAGATGTAAAAATAGACGTAGATGCAAATAATACAAAGATAGACGCAAGTGTAGATACAAATGTATTTCCTGTGGCAGTGGCACAAAATATACAGAATTTGTTCCCCGATCCACAGTCCCCAATCCAGACTTCTCCAAATGCTCCAATCCAGAATACTCAAGATTCCCAGACTCCCCCAAACTCCCCGGATTTGCTTTCTCTCCACTCCCTCTCGGCGGTTCTTCTCGACGGCGACAGCGGGCGGGTTCTCTACGGAAGAGATATGGACACTCCGCGTCCGATGGCGAGCACGACGAAGATCATGACCTGCATTCTTGCGCTTGAGCAGGGAAATCTCTCCGATGTCTGCACAATCTCCGCAAATGCCTCATCCCAGCCGAAAGTCCATCTTGGCGTTCGTGCGGGGCAAAAGTTTCTGCTTGAAGATCTCTTGTACTCGCTGATGCTCGAATCTCACAATGACTCAGCAGTCGCGGTTGCGGAGCAGATCGCCGGAAGTGTCGAAGAGTTTGCAAAGAAGATGAACCGGAAGGCACTCTCGATCGGATGTGAGAATACCTATTTTGTGACGCCAAATGGCCTTGATGCGACGAATAGGGACGAGAGTGGGGAGGTGCGCATGCACAGCACAACGGCGACGGATCTTGCGCGGATTCTGCGCTACTGCATCATGGAATCGCCGAAACGGGAGGGATTTTTGAAGATCACGAGGAGCGCAAGCCGGACATTCACGGACCAGTCAGGAGGGAGTTCGTATTATTGTGCGAATCACAATGCGTTTCTTCAGATGATGGAGGGAGTGCTGACCGGAAAGACCGGATTTACCGGAGGGGCAGGGTACTGTTATGTCTCGGCGCTTGAGAGTGAGGGGAGAACTTTTGTTGTGGCTCTGCTTGGCTGCGGATGGCCTCCGCACCGCACATGGAAGTGGGAGGATGCAAGGATGCTTTTTTCATATGGGAAACAGAATTTTTCGTATCAGGACTGCTATCAGCCGTTTGAGGTGTGCCGGATTCCGGTCAGGGGCTCTGAAAAAGGAAAGACGGTTGCAGTGGACGTTGACACAGCGAAGGAAGATCAGACCCTGTATTTTCTGCTTCAGGATGGTGAGCGAATGATCCGCGAGGTAACGATCCCGGAATTTCTCGATGCTCCGGTCAAAATCGGAGACACGGTTGGGGAGGTTCGCTATGTTCTTGATGGAAAAGTGATCCGCACGGAGGCAGTCTGTACACAGGAGGAGGCATCAAAATGGAATCTTCTTCGATGTATCCAGAGCACAATCGATCAATATATGCGAATGTATCTTAAAAAATGATAAGAAAAGCGAAAAAGTGAAAAAAATAACTTGAATTTTGTGCTTCCTCATTATACAATTAAAATCGGCAGAAATTGGATTTACAAAGCGATATGCTGTGGACTTTGCCAGGAAAGATCGTGCGGTACAGCATATCGTGACAATATTTAAAATGGAGGATTGCAAAATGAGTAATTCAGCACAAACTTCAGCAAGCAAGCGCATTAACGCCCTGCTTGATGAAAACAGTTTTGTTGAGATCGGTGCTTATGTAACAGCAAGAAGCACGGATTTTAACCTGACTGACAGGGAAACTCCTGAAGATGGTGTAATCACCGGTTACGGTACCATTGATGGAAACCTTGTGTATGTGTACAGCCAGGATGCGTCTGTACTGGGCGGTTCCATCGGCGAGATGCACGCAAAGAAAATTTCCAGAATCTATTCCATGGCAGTGAAAATGGCAGCTCCGGTTATCGGTCTGATCGACTGTGCAGGTCTTCGTCTTCAGGAAGCGACTGACGCACTCGATGGTTTCGGCCAGATGTATTTAAGCCAGGCAATGGCTTCCGGCGTTGTTCCGCAGATTTCCGCAGTATTCGGTACTTGCGGTGGCGGTATGGCAGTTTCTTCTGCAATGGCAGACTTCATCTTCATGGAAGATAAGAAGGCAAAGCTGTTTGTCAACGCTCCGAACGCTCTTGACGGAAACCGCGTAGAGAAGTGCGACACCTCCTGTGCATCTTTCCAGAGCGAGGATACCGGACTGGTTGACTTTACCGGCGACGAGGATTCCATCCTTTCCCAGATTCGCACCCTGGTTTCGATTCTTCCGGCAAGCAACGAGGAGAATACGGCTTACACCGAGTGTGAGGATGATTTAAACCGCACCAGCGCAGATCTTGCAAACTGTGTCGGCGCATCCGATCTGGCACTTCAGAAGATTTCCGATAACGGATTCTATCTGGAAGTGAAGAAGGCATATGATCCGTCCATGGTAACTGCATTCATCCGCTTAAACGGCGCAACCGTAGGTTGTGTAGCAAACCGTACCGCTGTATACGGCGAGAACGGCGAGGTTGAGGCTGAGTACGATGCAGTTCTTACCGCACGCGGATGTGAGAAGGCTGAGAAGTTCGTTTCCTTCTGTGATGCATTCAATATCCCGGTACTGACCCTTGTAAACGTAAAGGGCTACAAGGCAAGCAAGTGCACCGAGAAGAAGATCGCAAAGGCAGCAGGTCGTCTGACCTACGCATTTGCAA
Organism: Brotaphodocola sp.; assembly: GCF_983179755.1. Lineage (NCBI taxonomy): Bacteria > Bacillati > Bacillota > Clostridia > Lachnospirales > Lachnospiraceae > Brotaphodocola > Brotaphodocola sp. The sequence continues at coordinate 16,582 of NZ_CFAHBC010000021.1, forward strand.
ATGCAAGCGTTCCGAAGGTAACCGTTGTAACTGGCGAGGCATTTGGTACCGCTTATCTGACGATGAACAGCAAGTCCATCGGCGCAGATATGGTATACGCATGGCCGACCGCAGTCATCGGTACGATGGATCCGGAGCAGGCAGTTAAGATCATGTATGCTGATGAGATTGCCAAGGCAGATGACAGCTTAAAGCTGATCGCTGAGAAGGCAAATGAGTATCGCGAGCTTCAGTCCAGCGCAGTTTCTGCTGCAAAGAGAGGCTATGTCGATGATATTATTGAGGCATGCGACACCAGAAAACGCGTGATCGCAGCTTTCGAGATGTTGTTTACCAAGAGAGAGGATCGTCCGGACAGAAAGCATGGAACGGTTTAGAATGAGGTGACAGGTATATGAAACAATATTTAAAACGAATGGTACTGGCAATGTGTCTGGTGGCCTGCTTCTTTGTCCTGTCCGCTTGTTCTTCCGCATCTACCAATGCGGATGAGAGCTCACTTGACCCGCAGATGGCTTCGTATATCACTCAGACCTCAGAACAGCTGGTTCAGACCATTACCAGTCTGGACAAGGAGAGCGGAGCACAGAGCCAGGAGTATCTGATTAAGCAGAAGGAAGAGGGACTCGCAGGTGGAGTTGCTTCCTGGCTTAACAGCATGAACGACACCGGAAGTCTGGTGGAGATCCTTGATTCTGACGCTCAGGAGTCTTCCGATGGTTCCTATATCGGAATCGTAAATGCTTCTTTCGAGAAGAGAAATGCACAGTTCAAGTTCTTCTATGCAGAGGATGGACAGCAGATGGAAGTAACCTCTATTTCCATCTCTCCGGAGTACACGACCGGTGAGAAGATGCAGAAGGCTGCTATGAACACCCTGATGGGTATGGGAACCGTATTCATCGTTCTGATCTTCATCAGCCTGCTGATCGGTTGCTTCAAGTACATCAATGTTGTTCAGAACAACATGGCAAAGAAGAAAGATGCTCAGGCTGAGGTTGCTCCGGCTCCGGTTGCAAAGGCACCGGTACAGGTAGCAGATACCGCAGACGAGGATGAGATCGCAGTTGTTATCGCAGCAGCGATTGCAGCAGCAGAGGAAGACGAGCTGGCAGAGACTGTTGTCAGCAACGACAAGCTCGTAGCACGTTCCATCCGTCATGCAAACAGAAGCAGACGCAGATGGTAATTTCCTAATTTCCGCATTCGGACAGACAGGTGTCCGCGCGGGTTTTCAGCAAAAACAGGAGGAAAATTGATATGAGAAACTATACAATTACCGTAAACGGAAAGACTTATTCCGTAAGTGTAGAGAATGGCGCAGCAGTTTCCGTAGCTCAGACCGCAGCTCCGGTAGCTTCCGCTCCGGCAGCAGCACCGGCTCCGGCAGCAGCACCGGCTGGCGCTGAGGGCTCTGTAAAAGTAACCGCTCCGATGCCGGGCAAGGTTCTGTCTGTAAAGGCAAGCGCTGGTCAGGCTGTTAAGAAGGGTGAAGTGCTCCTCGTTGTAGAGGCAATGAAGATGGAGAACGACATCGTAGCTCCACAGGACGGCACTGTTGCTACCATCAATGTATCTGCTGGTGATGCAATCGAGTCCGGTGCAACCCTTGCTACTCTGAACTAATTATTTGATAATTTGGTTCTGTTGAAGAGCAAGTTGCATATGGAGGGATAAACATGGATTATATAGCAACAACAATGGGAAACCTTGTTCATCAGACAGCGTTTTTTAACCTGACATACGGCAACTTTATCATGATCGCAGTTGCGTTCTTCTTCCTCTATCTTGCAATCAAGTGGGGATTTGAGCCTCTGCTTCTTGTGCCGATTGCGTTCGGTATGCTTCTGGTAAACATTTACCCGGATATCATGGCAGATCCTAGCGAGACATCCAATGGTGTGGGTGGTCTGCTTCACTACTTCTATATTCTGGATGAGTGGAGTATTCTTCCGTCCCTGATCTTCATGGGTGTCGGTGCCATGACCGATTTCGGACCGCTGATCGCAAACCCGAAGAGTTTCCTTCTGGGTGCAGCAGCACAGTTCGGTATTTATGGCGCATACTTTATGGCCATTTTCATGGGATTCAACGACAAGGCAGCAGCTGCCATCTCCATCATCGGTGGTGCAGACGGTCCGACCTCTATCTTCCTTGCTGGTAAGCTGGGACAGACCGAGTACATGGGACCGATTGCAGTAGCTGCATACTCTTACATGGCACTCGTTCCGATCATTCAGCCGCCGATCATGAAGCTTCTGACGACTGAGGAAGAGCGCAAAATCAAGATGGAACAGCTTCGTCCGGTATCCAAGCTGGAGAAGATCCTGTTCCCGATCGTGGTAACGACAGTTGTATGTATGATTCTGCCGACTACGGCTCCGCTTGTAGGTATGCTGATGTTAGGTAACCTGTTTAAGGAGTCCGGCGTTGTAAAACAGCTGACTGAGACCGCAAGCAATGCACTGATGTACATTGTCGTTATTCTTCTGGGAACCTCCGTTGGTGCAACCACCAGTGCAGAGGCATTCCTGAAGGTTGATACCTTAAAGATCGTTGCTCTGGGTCTGATTGCATTCGCATTCGGTACCGCAGCAGGTGTTGTATTCGGAAAGATCATGTGCAAGGTAACCGGCGGTAAGGTAAACCCGCTGATCGGTTCCGCAGGTGTATCCGCAGTTCCGATGGCAGCCCGTGTATCTCAGAAAGTTGGTGCGGAGGCAGATCCGACAAACTTCCTTCTGATGCATGCAATGGGTCCGAACGTAGCAGGTGTTATCGGTACTGCCGTAGCAGCAGGTACGTTCATGGCTATCTTTGGAGTTTAAATCAGAGTGAGACGCTTCGCGTCGACTTGAACTAAAATTGCCGGGAATTTCCCCGCCTCTGTGAGGCGGAGGAATTTCCACTATAATTGGAGGTAATAGAAATCATGGCAGAGATTCAGAAAAAGCCGGTTAAGATTGTGGAAACCGTTCTCCGTGACGCTCACCAGTCCTTAATTGCGACCAGAATGACAACTGAGCAGATGCTTCCTATCATTGATAAGATGGATCAGGTTGGTTATCATGCAGTAGAGTGCTGGGGCGGAGCTACCTTCGATGCCTCCCTGCGTTTCCTGAAGGAAGATCCGTGGGAGAGACTGAGAAAACTGAGAGCAGGATTCAAGAACACGAAACTGCAGATGCTGTTCCGTGGACAGAATATTCTGGGATACAACCACTACGCAGATGACGTAGTAGAGTACTTCGTACAGAAATCCGTTGCAAACGGTATTGATATCATCCGTATTTTCGACTGCTTAAACGACCTGCGCAACCTGCAGACCGCTGTAAAAGCAGCAAACAAGGAGAAGGCACACGCTCAGATCGCACTTTGCTATACTCTGGGAGATGCTTACACTCTGGATTACTGGAAGGACATCGCAAAGAGAATTGAGGATATGGGCGCAGATTCCATCTGTATCAAGGATATGGCTGGTCTGCTGACTCCGTTCGCAGCAGAGGAGCTGGTTTCCGCACTCAAGGAATCCACCACCCTGCCGATCGACCTGCACACCCACTACACCTCTGGCGTAGCTTCCATGACCTACTTAAAGGCAGTAGAGGCAGGATGCGACATCATTGATACCGCTATGTCTCCGCTTTCCATGGGTACCAGCCAGCCAGCAACTGAGGTTCTCGTAGAGACCCTTAAAGGTACTCCGTATGACACCGGTCTGGATCTTGAGAAGCTCGCAGAGATCGCTGACTACTTCCAGCCGATCCGTGAGGATGCACTGAAGAGTGGTCTGCTGAACCCGAAGGTTCTTGGTGTAAACATCAAGACCCTGCGTTATCAGGTACCGGGCGGTATGCTGTCCAACCTTGTAAGTCAGCTGAAGGAAGCTGGTAAGGAGGACAAGTACCAGGAAGTACTTGAGGAGATCCCGAGAGTAAGAAAAGACTTCGGTGAGCCGCCGCTTGTTACCCCGTCTTCTCAGATCGTCGGAACTCAGGCAGTTATGAATGTTATCGCTGGCGAGCGTTACAAGCTCGTTCCGAAGGAGTCCAAGAAGATCATGCTTGGCGAGTTCGGTCAGACTGTAAAGCCGTTTAACAAGGAAGTACAGAAGAAGATCATCGGAGATGAGACCCCGATCACCTGCCGTCCGGCAGATCTGATCAAGCCGCAGCTTCCGCAGTTCGAGAAGGAGTGCGCTCGCTGGAAACAGCAGGATGAGGACGTTCTGTCCTACGCTCTGTTCCCGAAGGTAGCTGAGGAGTTCTTCAAGTACAGAGAGGCTCAGCAGACCAAGGTTGATCAGACCGTTGCTGATACCAAGAGCAAGGCTTATCCGGTATAACTCAGAGTGAATGTCCCCCTCCTCTTTAGGTGGGGGTATCACAAGTCTTCTCAGGAGGGGAGACAATCCCCTTCTGAGTGATACGCTCCGCGAGCGTCGATTTGAAGAGATTTGCAGGCATTCAGAGTCATTCTGATTCTGAAATCGTTTTGCAATTCTGGTACAAAAAATTTGATTATTGATAGGGAGATAGATCCTGTCTCAAATTTTTGGGGGAGGAGTCGGTCAGTTCGAACGGGCTGACCGACTCCTCCCCCTGTTTTCGTTTTATCGAGTATCTGCTATTCCTTCCCCGTATTTACGTTGGCACTTTCATCGACTTGACGCGGGGCTTTTCCTGAATTCTTTTAATCTTTTCTTACAATTTCTGGCATTTCTGTGAACTTTGGTTCTCGGCGGTTGACGATCCCATTTTTTGTCATTATAATAAACAAATGCAGAAAATGGACGGACTCTGCCATTGTGGCAGGGGAAAGTCGTATGAGGAGACAAAATGAAAAAACGAAGATGGAAACAGGGACTGGCTGTTTTTCTCGGTCTGACCCTTGGCATATATGCGCCGGTGACTGCCTTGCAGGGCAGGTATCCGGTTTACGCGTACACGGAACGCTCAGCATCAGTGAATGCAACATCGCTGAATGTGCGAAGTGATGCGGGAACTTCGTACAGCGCGGTGGGAAAGCTCTCAAGAGGGGCATCTGTTACCGTGGTAGGAGAGAAGACAGGAACAGATGGAAAGCTGTGGTATCAGGTTCGTTTCACAGGAACGGGTGGATCGACGGTGACGGGATATGTACTCGGCTCCTACCTCAAGGTTTCAACGACGACGTCATCATCATCGACATCATCGTCGACATCGACCTCTTACAAGACGGATCGGAGCTTTGAGTCACAGTTGAGTGATTTCCCGGAGTCCTACAAGTCGGCACTCAGACAGCTTCATGCCCAGTATCCGAACTGGAGGTTTGAGGCGCACAATACCGGACTTGATTGGAATACGGTAATTGAGAATGAGAGTCTTCTCGGACGAAATCTGGTACATACGAACAGCATTTCTTCTTTTAAGTCCACAGCAGACGGCGCTTACAACTGGGATTCGAGCACCTGGAATGGTTTTGATGGAAGTAGTTGGGTCGCAGCCTCAGAGGATGTGATCCGCTACTATATGGACCCAAGAAATTTCCTTGATGGAACTTACATTTTTCAGTTTCTTTCTCAGGAGTATGATGCTTCGCTTCAGACAAAGGAGGGACTTCAGAGTATGCTGAACGGAACCTTCATGCAGGGCGGAATCGTCTCGAGTGGAAGTGCTTCCGGCGCGACCGGGGTGGACACAAGTTCCGGAAACGCATCGGATGGAAGCAGTAATTCCGGCAGCTCGGGTGGTACTTCTTACGGTCCGGGTGGTTCTGGAAGCAGTTCTTCTGCTCCGGGCGGACAGAGTGCTGTGATCACAGCTCCGGATAAGCGCAGGCAGAACTCCTCGAGTTCCTCCGGAAATTCGTCCTCCTCATCTCCGTCCACGTCGGGTACGACATCCGGGACAATCTCAAGTACTCCGGGAACGAGTACGACGACTTCTGGTTCAGCGGGAACTTCTTCGTCTCCGTCAGCGGGGACAAGCTCAGGACCGGGAGGTTCGAGTACTTCAGGGACCCCGGGAACCTCGTCTTCAGGAAATTCCAACAGTCAGGCACCGACGAGAGGATCAGACGGAAATGTTCGATTTCAGGGTCCGTCCGCTTCGATCAGCCGTCATCAGACGAGCCTTGTGACTGCACCGGATGTGCTCACGGCGGGACCGGGAACCTCGGCAGGCGCAGCGACATTTACTGCGCCGGGAAGTGCAGGACCAGGCGGTTCAACGATATCGGGAACAAACACGGGGACGACCGGAAATACAACGACATCAGGCACAACATATGCAGATCTGATTATGAGTGTAGCAGGCTCGACTGGACTGAACCCGTACATCATTGCATCCACGATTCTTCAGGAGCAGGGAAGCGATGGACGAGGAAAGTCGATTTCCGGAACCTATTCGGGATATGCGGGATATTACAACTACTTTAACATCGGAGCGTACGCTTCCGGCGGAATGGATGCGGTTGGACGCGGACTCTGGTATGCGTCCCAGTCCGGAACTTATGGCAGACCGTGGAACACCCCGGAAAAGTCGATCACAGGCGGAGCACAGTACTATGCGACGAACTATGTGAAAGCGGGGCAGGATACACTCTATTTAAAGAAGTTTAATGTTCAGGGAAGTAACATTTATAAGCATCAGTACATGACGAATGTGGAGGCGGCTGCCTCCGAGGGCGCTCTTTTCGCACAGGGATATGGAAATGTGCTGAAAAATTCCGCATTGACGTTCAAGATTCCGGTTTACAACAATATGCCGTCTTCTCCGTGTGCGAAGCCGACCGGAACCGGAAGTCCGAACAACAAGCTCAGAAGCCTTGGTGTGGATGGATTCTCACTGACACCGACGTTCAACCGCGATACGATGTCCTATGATCTGATTGTGGATCAGTCTGTGACGAGCGTCAACGTGAGTGCGACGGCGATCGATTCGAGTGCGACGACGAGTGGAAATGGAAATGTTTCCCTGTCTGGCACTTCAACCGATATCAAGGTAATTGTCACTGCACAGAATGGTACGCAGAGAACCTACACGATTCACGTTGTGAGAAAGGCAAATGGACCGACATACGGCGGAAGCACGAATGGCGGACAGAACAGCACAAACCAGACGCCGGGTCAGACACCGGGTGGAAGCAGTACCGGAAATGGAACGATCAATAGCCCGGTTGTGAGCATCACGCCGGGGGGAAGCAGTTCTTCAAGCACATCCGGTAGTTCTGGAAATTCCACACAGGTGGTACCGGTAATCGGTGTTGCGCCGGGACAATAAAAGTGGTATGCTTTTAGGCGGAGCGTGCTTGCGCTTCGCCCGATAAAAGAAAGACAGGAGATCTCTATATGAGTAGGAAAGTAAAGCACGCAGTGCTCCGGATTCTGGCAGTGATGATGTTGGCTGTCGCGATTCCGTTTCAGAGTTTTGCGGCGAATGCAAAGATTGCATTTACCGACCCGTCCACCGAAGTGGGCAGTGAGTTTACTGTTACAATGAAATTTACCTCCACGAGCGGAGACGTTCTCGGAGACACAAGAGTTTATTTAACTTATGACAGTTCCATGATCGAGTATGTGCAGGGATCTTCCGCACAGGCGAGCGGTGGGGAGGGAACCCTGATCGTCAGCAGTATGATGGATGGAAAGACGGAGGTTTCAACCCCGTTAAAGTTTAAGGCACTCAAAGAGGGTGTTGCGACAATTAAGGTTGTGACGGATAATTCCGAGGCGTATGACAGCGATGGACAGATGCTGACGATGGATAAGATCGGAAGCTCAAAGGTTACGATCGGACCGGCAACATCCACCGCAGTGCAGTCGGATGATGCTTCACTGAAATCTCTTCAGATTTCTCCTGGAACGCTTGACCCGGCATTCAGCCCGGATGTGGAGAATTACACGGCTTCCGTTGGTCTTGACATCGACAAGCTCACCGTCAGCGCACAGCCGGCAAATGACAATGCCGTTGTGAGCGTAGAAGGTGGAGACGAACTTAAGGATGGCGAGAATACCGTAGTATGTAAGATAACAGCAGAGGATGGAACGACTGTCCGCAGTTACACGATCACTGTAACCCGCGAGAAGGGTGGTCAGAGCGAGCCGAACGCAACGACGGTTCCGGCAGAGGAGCTTGACGTTCTTGCAGAGCTTGAGTCTTCGAGAAATGCAATCAAGATTGGAATCACCGATCTCCCGGCAGGTATGAATGCTCCGGCAGGACTTAAGGAGAGCAATGTCACGATCGGAGATACGAAGGTTAAGGGATGGATTCCGCAGACAGACGGAAATCCGGAGTACTGTGTCTTCTACGCAGTCAACAGTGACACGAATGAGCAGGGCTTCTACCGCTACGATCTGAGCGAGAAGACGATTCAGCGCTACTTTGAGGGCAATGACAGTTCTGCAATCGAGAAAGACCCGCGTTACCAGGGTATTGTGGAGGAACTCAACAAGATCAAGCGTGAGTTCAACATTGCAAGATACTTTGCAATCGGAACAGGCGCAGGCTGTGCGGTTCTTCTGATCATGCTCTTCGGTGCATACGCTTCGGTTTCGAGATACCGTTCTTCCAAGAAAAACGGAAAGAAGAAGTCAAATTCAGGCAATGCGAACAGTGGTCGCAGTCAGAGCGGACAGACGCTAAAGCGCGCAGAGAAGGCACCTGAGAGAAGAGAGAACAAGACGATCAACTATGTGATCGATGATCGCAGAGACAGAGATTACGAGGATGATCTTCCGGAGCCGATGGATCAGGATGATCAGGACCCGGATGACAACAATGATTATCTTCCGGAGGAGGATTTAAGCGTGAAGAGCGAGCCGGTTGAGGATGTAGAGCGTTCCTTAAAGGCACAGCTTGCACGCGAGGCAGAGAAGGCGACGAGAGAGGCTTTGAGAGAGTCTGCTCCGACTGAGGCTCCGCTTAAGACCGAGGACGAGGATGATTTTGAACTCTTTGATCTCGAAGATGACAATAAGAGATAAAAGAGATAATTCAAAGTGGATGCCCCTCCTCTATAGGTGGGGGATCACAAACCTTCTCAGGAGGGGAGACAATCCCCTTCTGAGTGATACGCTCCGCGAGCGTCGACTTGAACAAATAAGATGCACAAATATCTCGAATGGGATTCAGATTCCTTTGAGACAAAAGAAAATGCCATCCGGCAGAAGCAGAGTGCTTTCCGGGTGGCGTTTTCTTTTTTATAGGTTTATAGAGAGGTTTGTAGGAACTTCGGAAACATCCACTTTCTTGACAAGTGTGAGAAAATGAGATATGATTGTTACATAGATTATATAACAGGAGCAAAAAACGAGAATACCATGTGCGTGAGCGTACATGGAAATAAATGGGTGGTTATATGATCAGAAAAACGAAAGACGGTGAATGAGGTATGATGCTGAAGATTGATTTTGAGAGCGAGGAAGCGATCTATATTCAGCTGAGAAATCAGATTATTATGGGGATTGCGACGGATGCGATTCGGGAAGGGGAATCTCTTCCGTCGGTGCGCCAGCTGGCAGACAACATTGGAATCAACATGCATACAGTAAATAAGGCGTATACCGTGTTGAAACAGGAAGGGTTTATCAAGCTCGATCGCCGGCGCGGGGCAGTGATTTCTCTCGACGTGGATAAGATTGAGGCAGTTACGAATCTCAGACGAGAACTCTCTCTGATTTTGGCTCGCGGAATTTGTAAAAATGTGAGCCGGGATGAGGTGCATGCGCTTGTGGATGAGATTTACGATTCCTGTACAAAGAAAAATGAACTATAAGTAGTTAGAAGGAAGCTACAAGCAGGTTAAGTTGCTGTGTATGGGCAGGAGTGAATCAGGTAGATTTTAGGAGATTTATTGAAACGCTTCGGAAAATATGGAGGATGGATCATCTATGTTGTGTGAACGCTGTAAAGTGCGGGAAGCCAATATTCAGTATACAGAGATCGTGGGCGGAGTGAAGACGGAACATCATTTCTGCGCCCAGTGTGCGAAAGAACTGGATTTTGGTCCGTATTCCGCAATTTTTGACAGCGAGTTTCCGCTTGGAAAGTTGCTGTCGGGACTTTTGGGAGTCGGTCAGACGCAGGAAGAGGAGATGGCGACCCATGTGGTTTGTCCGACCTGCAAGACGAGTTATGGAGAGTTTGTAAAGAACAGTCAGTTCGGCTGTCCGGACTGTTACGGCGTATTTGACCTGCTGATCGGAGAGAAGATTCGCCAGCTTCAGGGAAATGACACCCACAAGGGCAAACGCCCGAAGAAGATTCAGGCGAGTGCGCACGGAGCTTTCCCGTTTGGGGAGATTCCGGGTATGACGAAGAATGTGACCAGATCCGATTGGAAAAATCGACCAAATCCAGAGATGATGGATGAGGACGATGGTCTGCCGATGCCGGATGGAAGCCGGATTCGGGAGGATGAGGACGAGCGAGATGTCTATGCAGGAAACCAGATGCAGGGGATTTCTCCGGGGACGGTTCCGGATGCAGAGAATCAGAAGGATGTCCGCAGAGCTGAGGAAGAGACTCGCATGATGCAGGAAGCGCAGAATGTGAGACTTCAGGCAAAGATCAGCCAGCTTGAGCGTCGGCTTAAGGAGGCATTGAGGGAAGAGGACTATGAGAGTGCGGTGCTGTGCCGTGACCAGATCAGAAAACTGAAAGAGGAAATCGGAAAATGTTAAAATGGTATGAGGAGATGGACGGATCACATCCGGGCATTGTCAGCAGTCGCGTGCGTTTGGCGCGCAACTGGAATCAGTATGTATTTCCGTCAAAACTCTCTCCGAAGGAGGGCGCGGAGATGATCCGGCGCTTGGAGAGCGGTCTTCGAGATCTTGGAAGTCTGGACGGAAAGATCTATCACTATGTGGATCTCGGGGAGATCAGCGAGATTGACCGGAAGGCGATGCGGGAGCATAGACTTTTCAATTCCGCGATTGCAGGAAAGAGAACACCGACCGGAATCATTCTCTCGGAGGAGGAAGATACGGGGATCCTGCTCAACGGAACGGATCATATTCGCCTGCAAGTGCTTGCCGGGGGATTTCACATCGAGGAGCTGTGGAAACATGCGGACAAGATCGACGATTACATCAGCGAACGGTTTGAGTATGCGTTTGATGAAAAATACGGGTATCTGACAGCATATCCGACAAATGTCGGAACCGGAATGCGCGCGTCGGTTGTCCTTCATCTTCCGACGCTCTCCCGCGGAAAGCGGTTTAACGGGCTTGTTGCGGAGATGGGAAGATTTGGTGTCGCAGTTAAGGGTGTCTACGGTGAGGGCGAGGAGAATGATGGCGCACTCTACGAGGTCTACAATCAAAAGACACTCGGACTTTCCGAGCAGGATATTTTAAATATGGTGCGTCGGGTGGCACTCCAGCTCGAGAGTCAGGAGATTCAGGTTCGCCATATGGCGCTTGACAAGCACAGACTCGAGTGGGAGGATGAGGCTTATCGCGCTTACGGAGTTCTCAAATATGCGAGACGTCTCTCGGCAAAGGATGCGATGACACTCTTGTCCCAGCTGATGACGGGAATGAGGGACGGAACCCTGAACATGCAGGAGCCGTGTCCGGTTTACCGTTTGATGCTTGGCATTCAGCCAGCAACGCTTCAGGGACTTGTGAGAAAACCGCTTGAAAAAGAGGAACTCGACGTCGCGCGAGCTGCATATTTGCGATCCCAACTGCCGGAGCTTGTATAACTCAGAGGGGAACATCCCCTCTGAATTCAAGTCTCCGCAAGCGTCGACTGAAATGAATGGCTATGAATTTAGGAGGAAACTTTTTATATGACAGATAAACTGACAGAACAGGCGAGGAATGCGATTGGACTCGCTATTGGCTCGGCAGAGGAGCTTGGTCACAAATATGTGGGAACCGAGCACCTTCTGATCGGTCTTCTTGAGGAGGGCACAGGTGTGGCATCCCGTGTTCTCGAAGCAAATGGAGTGCAGGCGGACAAGGTGACGGAGTTAGTCAGCCAGCTGATTTCTCCGAACCAGAATGTCGGGATGCTCGAGAGAGGTACTTACACACCGAGCGCATCCCGCGTTCTTGAGAACAGCTACCGCGAGGCGGTTCGTTTCAAAGCACCGTTAATCGGAACGGAGCATATTTTGATTGCGTTGATCCGCGATGGCGACTGTGTGGCATCAAAATTATTGAATACGATGGGAGTCAATCTCCAGAAACTTTACATGGAGCTCAGAGCCGCAATGGGCTCAGACGCTCCTGCCGACAAGGAAGAATTTTCTTCAAAGACGGGAAAGAGCAAGGATTCCACTCCAACGCTCAACAGTTATAGCAGAGACTTAACGGAGCTTGCGAGGGACGGAAGACTCGATCCGGTTATCGGAAGAGAGCATGAGATTCAGAGAGTGATTCAGATCTTGAGCCGTAGAACAAAGAATAATCCGTGTCTGATCGGAGAACCGGGTGTCGGCAAGACCGCGGTTGTTGAGGGTCTGGCACAGCTGATCGCCTCAGGTGAGGTTCCGGAAGTCATTGCCGGAAAGCGAGTGATGACACTGGATCTTTCAGGAATGGTTGCAGGTTCAAAGTATCGCGGTGAGTTTGAAGAGCGCATCAAGAAAGTGATCTCCGAGGTTCGCGAGGATGGAGAGGTTCTGCTTTTCATCGACGAGATTCACACGATCATCGGAGCTGGTGGAGCTGAGGGCGCAATCGATGCGTCCAATATCCTGAAACCGTCGCTTGCACGCGGAGAGATCCAGCTGATCGGCGCGACGACTGTCGAGGAGTACCGCAAGTATATTGAGAAGGATGCAGCACTTGAGCGCCGTTTCCAGCCGGTTATGGTCGAAGAGCCGGGCGAGGAGCAGTCGATCCAGATTCTCAAAGGACTGCGCCCGAAGTATGAGGAGCATCATCATGTGACGATCACGGATGAGGCGCTTGTGTCAGCCGTGCGCCTGTCTGCGCGCTACATCAACGACCGTTTTCTTCCGGACAAGGCAATTGATCTGATCGATGAGGCATCCTCGAAAGTGCGTCTGACGACCTATGTAGAGCCGGCTGAGATCAAGGAGATCGAAAAAGAAATCGAGACGCTCGAACAGCAGAAGGAAAATGCGATCAAGTCCGAAGCCTATGAGAAGGCAGGGGACATCAAGAAGCGTCAGGAGAAGAAACGCGAGAAGATCGAAAAGATCCGTGCAAAGTGGCAGAAGGAGAAAGCATCAAGGAAACTTGTCGTCTCTGAAGGTGAGATTGCCGATGTCGTTTCCGGATGGACGAAGATTCCGGTCAGAAAGCTCGAGGAGGAAGAGTCTGAGCGTCTTAAAAAGCTCGAGGGCATCCTTCATGAACGTGTAGTCGGTCAGGAGGAGGCAGTCAGTGCCGTATCCCGCGCGATCCGCCGTGGACGTGTTGGACTCAAAGATCCGAAGCGACCGATCGGTTCGTTCCTCTTCCTTGGTCCTACCGGTGTCGGCAAGACGGAGCTTTGTAAGGCACTCGCGGAGGCAATGTTCGGCACAGAGAATGCGCTGATCCGTGTTGATATGTCGGAGTACATGGAGAAGCACAGCGTCTCCAAGATGATCGGTTCCCCGCCAGGATATGTCGGTTATGAGGAGGGCGGTCAGCTCAGCGAGAAAGTCCGCCGGAATCCGTATTCGGTGATTCTGTTTGATGAGATCGAGAAGGCACATCCGGATGTCTTTAACATCTTGCTTCAGGTGCTCGATGATGGTCACATCACCGATGCACAGGGACGAAAGATTGACTTTAAGAACACGATTCTGATTATGACATCGAATGCCGGAGCGGAGAATATCATTTCCCCGAAGCATTTGGGATTCTCAGCAAATGACGATGCGTCTGAACGGTACAAGTTCATGAAGGGACGCGTGATGGACGAGGTAAAACGCCTGTTCAAGCCGGAGTTCTTGAACCGAATTGATGAGATTCTTGTCTTTCATCCGCTGACCCGCGAGGATATGGGAAAGATCGTGGAGATTATGCTTGGAAGCATTGCAAAGCGCACGAAACGCCAGATGAATCTGACGATGGAAGTCAGCGAGGAGGCAAAGGCCTTCCTGGTTGAAAAAGGTTATGATGAGAAATATGGAGCCCGTCCTCTGCGCCGTGCAATCCAGAATTATCTTGAGGATGGACTTGCGGAGGCAGTTCTCGATGGAAAAGTCAAAGCAGGAGATCAGGTCACGATCGGACGCGAGGGCGAGAAATTGAGTTTCTGTATGGCAAAGGAGAGTACTGTGGAGACGGCAGTGCCGGAGACAGAAACTGTGAGGGAAAAGTGATTTTTACCAGGCAAACCATTTGAACTGTTTTACCTGAAATGAAAAATGCTTAAAAAAATCGGTTACCGTTTGTGCAATGCATGAACGGTAACGAGAAGTTCGTTGTAGGGAAAAAATAAGAAAAGACATACTGGTCAATTTCACGAGGGTAGTGTATAATATTTGTAGCGGTTTTCACAGAAAGAGGATAGGATATGTTCAAAAAACTTTCTAAAGGAGACTGCTATTTGGACAGGCAGAGTCATTTTAGGTTCTGCGTGCAAAAGATATTCAACAAAATACCAGGAGGGCAAACAGATGCCAGGAATTGAATCATTAATCCGTTCTGAAGCAGACGGAACCATCAGCTTTGGAGATTACAGCTTAAATACAAAGTCCAAACTGCAGGATTTTGAGCATGCAGGAGATTTATATAAGATTAAGACATTCTATGAGATTACAAAGTTAGAGCGCAACGGTTCTTTTGTTTATGAGTCTGTTCCGGGAACGGCTGTTCAGCACTTTGCAGAGGGCAGTGATGAGGTTGCATTTACCGTAGGTGGATATCGTGATTCTCAGATTACCGTTCAGATGGAGGCAGATACCGAGTATGAGGTATTTGTAGATGGTTCTTCCATTGGTCACATCAAGACAAATATGAGCGGAAAGCTGGCATTCAGCGTTTCTCTCAACGACGGTGCAGTAAGCCAGGTAAAGATTGTAAGACAGTAATGCAGGAATGGCTTAACGGAATGTTTTGTTTGAAATCGGCTTTCGTTATTTGTGTATCGTGTAGCCGTTTTCGTTCAGCTTAGCAAAGAAGGAAGAGAATGAGCCTTTGCGGACGAAAGTCCAGGAGTCTGCAGGGCGACATGGAAAGAAAACCAGCTATGGCAAAATCAAAAAGTACCGCATTCTTCTGCAAAGAGTGCGGGTATGAATCAAGCAAGTGGCTCGGTCAGTGTCCAGCCTGTAAGGAATGGAACACGATGGTTGAGGCACCGCTTGCAAAGAAAGAGTCGTCCGGACGGACGGCTCTTTCCGGTATTTCTGGAATTTCCGGGACGTTAAAAATGGCGCGCCCGGTAAAACTTGAGGAGGTTTCGCTCAACGATCAGGATCGGATTTCGACGGGATATAAGGAGCTTGACCGTGTGCTCGGAAGCGGAATTGTTGCAGGTTCGCTTGTGTTAGTTGGCGGTGATCCCGGAATCGGAAAGTCGACTCTGCTATTGCAGGTCTGCCGAAATCTCGCACGGGATGGGCATAGAGTACTCTATATCTCGGGAGAGGAGTCGCTCAAGCAGATCAAGATGAGGGCATCGAGAATCGGGGAGATCAGTGGAGAGCTTTATTTCCTGTGTGAGACGAATCTCGAGACGATCGGGGAGTGTATTCGTGAGAATAAGCCGGAGATCGTGATCATTGACTCGATCCAGACGATGTTCTGTGAGAGTGGAAATTCTGCTCCGGGAAGCATGAGTCAGGTGCGAGAGTCGACAAATGTGCTGATGCAGATTGCGAAGGGCATGGGAATCGCGATTTTCATCGTGGGTCATGTGACGAAAGAGGGCGTGGTTGCAGGACCGCGCATGCTCGAGCATATGGTGGACACGGTGCTCTACTTTGAGGGCGAGAGAAATGCATCCTATCGAATTCTGCGAGGAGTCAAAAACCGTTTCGGTTCCACGAATGAGATCGGCGTGTTTGAGATGGCGGAACATGGACTTGCTGAAGTGCTGAATCCGTCGGAGTATCTGCTCAGCGGGCGACCGGAGGAGGCATCGGGAGCGGTTGTCGCATGCTCGATCGAGGGAACACGCCCGATTCTTCTTGAGGTTCAGGCGCTTGTGACGCAGACGAATTTTGGAATGCCGAGGCGGACGGCAGCGGGAACTGATTACAACCGCGTCAATCTGCTGATGGCGGTGCTTGAAAAACGATGTCGTTATGAGATGTCGCGCTACGATGCATATATCAACATTGCGGGCGGAGTCAAGATGAATGAGCCGGCGCTGGACCTTGCGATTGTGCTCGCGCTCGTCTCAAGCATGAAAGATCGGGCAGTCAATCCAAAGACGATTATCTTCGGGGAGGTCGGACTTTCCGGCGAAGTGCGCGCGGTCTCGATGGCGGAGCAGAGAGTCAATGAAGCGATCAAGCTCGGATTTGAGAGTTGTATTCTGCCGAAGGTTAATCTCGATAAGCTCAAAAAGTATTCGGAGATTACGCTTTATGGAGTTAGCAATGTGAGAGAGGCGATTGCACTGATCTAAACTAAAGGTAAAGGACTGTTTTACGCGGGGGTCTAAGAAGCAAAAATAAAAAAAGATGATTGATAAGGTGAGGTGAGTACGGTGAGTACGGCTCCGATGGCGAAGTAAGTTGTGCAAACGCGCTCTCGCTCCGGGTTCAACGCAGCGGTGCATAAGGTCGCAAAGTACGCGACCTAAACACCGGCGTTTCACACGGGTTTGCACATACTTCTTCGCCCCGTCGCCCTTATCGCAGAGATGGGGAATTTGTTCTTAGAAAATGATAAGATATAGATATAAAGTATTTATCGTTGTTTTTCAGAAATGATAATTTAAACGCGAAAAGCAAAGCCGTTTTTTATGCTTAGCTAATTAGTTCACATTCGGTGTAGTCATATGTATTAACTCAAAAATTAAATAAAATTAAGAAGGAGAAAATATGGAGAACAGAGAGATCGTTCATAGAGGACGCTATAATATGGATGTGTGTTCCGGTCAGGCAGATATTTATGGAAATCGCGAAAAAGCTCGTGAGCATATGCGCCAGATTCGTGAGGAAAGAAAAAATTCTCTTGGAATAGAATGTAAAATAGCAGAAAATTAAATTTGGGTACAAGGGAAAATTGAACAATGAAGAAATAATAGGTATTGTCAGATCAATGTATGAGATTAAGCATACAACAGATTTTGATAATGCCTATTTTTGATTTGGAAAAGCAGATTATATAGTGATTTTAGATTAGAGTTTATATCTAATAGAATTACAACGTTTGAAGTTTTCGATTTATATGCGATCAGGCACGATATTCTGAGGCTTTTATAGGGATTGTATATAACGGCGACGTGGCGAGAAAGTCACTGCAAACCCGTGTGAGACGTTGGTGCTTAGGCTGTGTATTTTACAGCCTTATGCACCACTACGTCGAACCCGGAGTGCGAACGAGTTTGCAGGACTTTACTCGCCATCGGAGCCGTAGCCTATCCTATATCCTATAATTATTTCGTGATTTAATCTTAAATCTTTGAAATTTATTTCCGAAACATTCTATATTTCTAATTCCTAAAAAACCTACTCCTGCTTGCTTCCATCCATATTGTGATGATAGCTGTCAAGCAGTTCATTCTTCACCTTCCACAGCTTATCAGAGAGATCAACATGAACCCGGTGCGGGTACTCGAGACGCAGGGACTCCTCCCACAGCGTATTCATCTCCTGCTTGCAGTACTTCTGGATGTCCATTACCTTCGGGGAATCGTATACGCAAACGCCATCCTTGAATACCGGAATCATCAGCTCGCGCATCGTGTAAGTTCCAGGCTGGAGCAGGGTCTTCTTCCAGGTGGAGATCGGATCGAAGAGCAGAAGCGGTTCATTCGTATCAAAAGTCTCATCCACGAAGCAGATCAGATCTGCAATGATCTTTCCATTCTTCTTGTCGTAGATTCTCTGGATCGTCTTGTCACCTGGGTTCGTGATCTTCTCAGCATTCTCGGAGAGCTTGATCTTCGGGATGAACTCGCCGGAATTCTTGTCGAGGACAGCAGCCAGCTTATAGACGCCGCCGAAGGACGGGCAGTCCTTGGATGTGATCAGGTTCGTGCCGACACCCCAGGAGTTGATCGCAGCGCCCTGCATTTTCAGGGAAGCGATCAGCGTCTCATCAAGATCGTTGGAAGCAGAGATCACAGCATCCGGGAAGCCTGCCTCATCGAGCATCTTCTTTGCCTTCTTGGAGAGGTAAGCGAGATCTCCACTGTCAAGGCGGATTCCATAGAATGTCAGCGGAATTCCTGCCTCGCGCATCTCCTTAAATATCTTGATAGCATTCGGAATACCGGAATTCAGCGTGTCGTAAGTATCGACGAGCAAAATGCAGGCATCCGGGTAGAGCTTTGCGTAGGTGCGGAATGCGGTTAGCTCATCCGGGAAGCTCATAATCCAGCTGTGTGCGTGCGTGCCCTTTACCGGTACATCGAACATTTTTCCGCAGAGCACATTGGAAGTTCCGATACAGCCTGCAATCATGGCAGCGCGGGCACCGTAGATACCGGCATCCGGTCCCTGAGCACGGCGAAGACCGAACTCCATTACGCCATCGCCCTGAGCAGCGTAGACAACGCGGGCTGCCTTGGTTGCAATCAGAGACTGGTGGTTAATGATGTTTAAGAGAGCGGTCTCAACAAGCTGGGCCTCCATGATCGGAGCAATGACCTTGACGAGAGGCTCACGCGGGAAGATGACGGTGCCCTCCGGAATTGCGTAAATATCGCCGGAAAAATGGAATCCGCGCAGGTACTCCAGAAAATCTTCCTCAAACAGTCCGACAGAGCGCAGGTAGTCGATGTCACTCTCGTCGAAATGAAGGTTTTTTACATAGTCAATGACCTGCTCAAGTCCGGCACAGATCGAATAACCGCTGTTTACGGGGTTGTTGCGGTAAAATGCATCGAAAATGACAGTCTCATTTGCATCTTTCTCTTTGAAATAGCCCTGCATCATTGTCAGCTCATAAAGATCTGTCAGCAGGGTCAGGTTGCGTTCACTCATAAGAAATCTCCTTGTCTGGTATTGTGATATTATTAATGGAATTCTGGTTAAATTTCTGTAAAACATTGGGTTTTAGTATATCATTGTTTTCTGGAAAATACAATCTAAATGACAAAAAAATAACAATCGTAAACAAAAGGTCTCAGACCTTGACATTTTTTCCACGAATCCATATAATAAAGAATGAGATGCATAGAGAAAGACTTTGACGGAGACAGTAGGACTGTCGGGAACATTTCAGCGAACCGGGGAGAGGTGGAAGCCCGGGATCAGTACCACAGATGCCGAAGATCACTCCTGAGTTGCAGGCTGAACAGACGACAGTAGAGTGATAGTAGGCTGTGCCGGTATCCCCCCGTTAGCAGGAACTCATATGACTGTATGTAGTGACAGGTGGTTTCAGAAGGTGATTTGTACCCTCTTCCTTTCGCGGAAGAGGGTTTTTTATTGCCATATCATGCATATCACATATCCGGAAGGCGTCAGCAAGGCGAGGTATTTGATGATAGCGAAATCTGTGAAACCATCCGAACAGAAGGAGGCAAAAAGTGATTTACGAGAAAGTTTCCACAGACATGAATTTTGTGGATCGTGAGAAGAAAGTAGAGAAGTTCTGGGATGATGAGAAGATCTTCCAGAAGAGCATGGATTCAAGAAAAGAAGGCCCGTCCTACACCTTTTATGATGGACCGCCTACCGCAAACGGAAAACCGCATATTGGTCACGTTCTGACCCGTGTTATCAAGGATATGATTCCGCGTTACCGCACGATGAAGGGTTACATGGTTCCGAGAAAAGCAGGTTGGGATACCCACGGACTTCCGGTAGAGCTGGAAGTTGAGAAGATGCTTGGACTTGACGGCAAGGAGCAGATCGAGCAGTATGGTCTTGAGCCATTCATTGAGCACTGCAAAGAGAGCGTATGGAAATACAAGGGCATGTGGGAGAATTTCTCCGGCACTGTTGGTTTCTGGGCTGATATGGAGCATCCGTATGTCACCTACGACAACAGCTTTATCGAGTCTGAGTGGTGGGCACTCAAGCAGATCTGGGAGAAGGGACTCCTCTACAAGGGATTCAAGATCGTTCCGTATTGCCCGCGTTGTGGAACTCCGCTGTCCAGCCACGAGGTTGCACAGGGATATAAGGATGTCAAGGAGCGTTCCGCAATCGTTCGCTTTAAGGTAAAGGGTGAGGATGCTTACATTCTTGCATGGACGACAACTCCGTGGACCCTTCCGTCCAACGTTGCACTCTGCGTAAATCCGGAAGAAAACTATGTAAAGGTAAAGGCTGGCGATGGCTATACCTACTACATGGCAGAGGCTCTGCTTGACACCGTTCTTGGAAAGCTCGGTGACGAGAAAGAAGGAAAGCCGGCTTATGAAGTACTTGAGACCTACAAGGGAACCGATCTTGAGGGCAAGGAGTACGAGCCGTTATACCAGGCAGCAGCTGATCTGGCTGAGAAACAGCACAAGAAGGCACATTACGTTGTCTGCGATACTTATGTTACTCTGACAGATGGTACCGGCGTGGTACACATCGCTCCGGCATTCGGTGAGGATGACTCCCGTGTCGGCAGAAAGTATGAGCTTCCGTTTGTACAGCTTGTAAATGCAAAGGGTGAGATGACCGAGAATACCCTGTGGCCGGGCGTATTTGTAAAGAAAGCAGATCCGATGGTTCTCAAAGACCTCAACGAGAGAGGACTGCTGTTTGAGGCACCGGTATTCGAACACAGCTACCCGCACTGCTGGAGATGTGACACTCCTCTGATCTACTATGCGCGTGAGTCCTGGTTTATCAAGATGACCGCAGTTAAGGATGATCTGATCCGCAACAACAACACGATCAACTGGATTCCGGAGAGCATCGGTAAGGGACGTTTTGGCGACTGGCTGGAGAACGTTCAGGACTGGGGCGTAAGCCGTAACCGTTACTGGGGAACTCCTCTGAACATCTGGGAGTGTGAGTGCGGATGCCAGCATTCGATCGGAAGTCAGGAAGAGTTAAAGTCTATGAGTCCGAACTACGCGGACGTTGTGAAGAAGTATGCGAAGGAGATGGATAAGGAGAAGAATGGTGAAGTTGAACTTCACCGCCCGTTCATCGACGATGTGACGATCACCTGCCCGAAGTGTGGCAAGCAGATGCACCGTGTTCCGGAGGTAATCGACTGCTGGTTCGATTCCGGTTCGATGCCGTTTGCACAGCACCACTATCCGTTTGAGAACAAAGAGCTGTTC
This sequence comes from Brotaphodocola sp., assembly GCF_983179755.1. NCBI lineage: Bacteria > Bacillati > Bacillota > Clostridia > Lachnospirales > Lachnospiraceae > Brotaphodocola > Brotaphodocola sp. The sequence goes on from NZ_CFAHBC010000021.1 coordinate 37,890, forward strand.
GAGAAGCAGTTCCCGGCAGACTTTATTTCCGAGGCAGTGGATCAGACCCGTGGATGGTTCTACTCCCTGCTTGCAATCTCCACTCTGATCTTCAACAAGGCTCCGTACAAGAACGTTATCGTTCTGGGTCATGTTCAGGATGAGAATGGACAGAAGATGAGTAAGTCAAAGGGCAATGCGGTTGATCCGTTTGACGCTCTGGAGACTTACGGCGCAGACGCAATCCGCTGGTATTTTTACATCAACAGTGCACCGTGGCTTCCGAATCGTTTTCACGGAAAGGCAGTACAGGAGGGACAGCGTAAGTTCATGGGAACGCTGTGGAATACCTACGCATTCTACGTTCTGTATGCGAACATTGACAACTTCAACCCGATGGATTACAAGCTGGACTACGAGAAACTTCCGGTTATGGATAAGTGGCTCCTCTCCAAGATGAATTCGATGGTGAAGGCAGTCGATGATCACCTTGGCAATTACCGGATTCCGGAGGCCGCAAGAGCTCTTCAGGAGTTTGTCGATGATATGAGTAACTGGTACGTTCGTCGTAGCCGTGAGCGTTTCTGGGCAAAGGGAATGGAGCAGGACAAGATCAGTGCTTACATGACTCTGTACACCGCTCTTGTGACGGTTTCTAAGGCAGCAGCTCCGATGATTCCGTTCATGACTGAGGATATTTACCAGAACCTTGTTCGCAGTGTCGACAAGACCGCTCCGGAGAGCATTCATCTGTGTGACTTCCCGGCTGTACACGAAGAGCAGATCGACGCACAGCTTGAGGCAGACATGGATGAGGTTATGAAGATCGTTGTTCTCGGACGTGCTGCAAGAAATACGGCAAACATCAAGAACCGTCAGCCGATCGGCAAGATGTATGTCAAGGCAGACCATGTGCTTGCAGAGTATTATGTCGAGATCATTGAGGATGAGCTGAATGTGAAGTCCGCAGAGTTCGTGGATGATGTCCGCAGCTTCACAACTTACAGCTTCAAACCGCAGTTAAAGACGGTTGGACCGAAGTACGGCAAACTGCTCGGAAAGATCCGTACTGCTCTGTCTGAGGTAGATGGAAACAAGGCAATGGATGAGCTGAAGGCAGACGGTTCCTTAAAGTTCGACTTTGACGGAGAGCAGGTCGTTCTGGCAGAGGAAGATCTGCTGATTGATATGGCACAGACCGAGGGCTATGTATCTGAGGCAGATGGCGGAGTAACCGTCGCACTTGACACGAACCTGACTCCTGAGCTGATTGAGGAAGGTTTCGTCCGCGAGATCGTCAGCAAGATTCAGACGATGCGTAAGGAAGCCGGATTTGAGGTAACCGACCACATCCGTATTTATGAGAACGGCAATGAAAAGATCGCCGGACTTTTAAATAAATATACTGACACAATCTGCCATGATGTGTTCGCAGACGAAGTTCTGACGGACAAGACTGGCGGAACTTACACCAAGGAATGGAACATCAACGGAGAGACCGTAAATCTGGGAGTGGAAAAAACGAATACTGCCTGTGACTGAGAGCACAGCAGGTGAGGAGGAAAAGCCAACATGAAAACTGGATTTGACAAGGAAGTGTTCAAGAAAAGCGTGATCTATAACGTGAAGAGTCAGTTCCGTAAGACTCTTGAGGAAGCAACTCCTGAGCAGGTTTATCAGGCAGTCTGCTACGCAGTGAAGGACGTCATCATCGACGAGTGGATCGCAACCCATAAGGAGTATGAGAAGCAGGATTCCAAGACTCTGTATTACCTGTCCATGGAGTTCCTGATGGGACGTGCTCTGGGCAACAACATCATCAATATCATGGCAAGAGATGAGATCAAAGAAGCTCTTGACGAGATGGGATTTGATCTTAACCTGATTGAGGATCAGGAGCCGGATGCGGCTCTTGGAAACGGAGGTCTGGGCCGTCTTGCTGCCTGCTTCCTTGATTCCCTGGCTACGCTGGGCTATCCGGCATATGGATGTGGAATCCGTTATCGGTATGGCATGTTCAAGCAGAAGATTGTAGATGGTTATCAGGTAGAGGTTCCGGATGAGTGGCTCAAGAACGGCAACCCGTTTGAGGTTCGTCGTTCCGAGTATGCGACCGAGGTAAAATTCGGCGGTTACGTTCGCACCGTATGGGAGAACGGCCGTGAGAAGTTCGTTCAGGAAGGCTATCAGTCTGTTATGGCAGTTCCGTATGATCTTCCGGTTGTCGGCTATGGCAACAACGTAGTCAACACCTTGAGAATCTGGGATGCACAGCCGATCAACACCTTCAGCCTTGACGCATTCGATCGCGGAGACTACCAGAAAGCAGTGGAGCAGGAGAACTTGGCAAAGAATATCTGTGAGGTTCTTTACCCGAACGATAACCACTATGCAGGTAAGGAACTGCGTCTGAGACAGCAGTACTTCTTCATCTCTGCAAGCGTACAGCGTGCTGTCCTCAAGTACATGGAAAAGCACGACGATGTTCGCAAGTTCTATGAGAAGAATGTATTCCAGTTAAACGATACCCATCCGACCGTAGCGGTTGCAGAGCTGATGAGAATCCTTCTGGATGACTACGGTCTGACCTGGGATGAGGCATGGGAGGTTACGACAAAGACCTGTGCTTACACGAACCACACGATCATGGCAGAGGCACTTGAGAAATGGCCGATCGAGCTGTTCTCCCGTCTGCTTCCGCGTATCTATCAGATCGTTGAGGAGATCAACCGCCGTTTCATCATTCAGATTCAGCAGAAGTATCCGGGTGACCAGCAGAAGATTGCAAAGATGGCAATCATCTACGACGGACAGGTTAAGATGGCTCATATGGCAATCGCGGGTAGCTTCTCTGTAAACGGTGTAGCACAGCTTCACACCGAGATCTTAAAGAAGCAGGAGCTGAAGGATTTCTATGAAATGATGCCGGAGAAGTTCAACAACAAGACGAACGGTATCACCCAGAGAAGATTCCTGCTTCACGGCAACCCGCTGTTAGCAGACTGGGTAACCTCCAAGATCGGCGATGAGTGGATCACCGACCTGTCTGCAATCAGTAAGTTAAAGCTGTATGTGGATGACGAGAAGTGCCAGCACGAGTTCATGAACATCAAGTATCAGAATAAGATCCGTCTGGCAAAATACATCAAGGAGCACAACGGTATCGATGTAGATCCGCGCTCAATCTTTGATGTACAGGTAAAGCGTCTGCATGAGTACAAGCGTCAGCTGATGAACATCCTGCATGTCATGTATCTGTACAATCAGCTCAAGGATAACCCGGAGATGGATATGGTTCCGCGCACTTTCATCTTCGGTGCAAAGGCAGCAGCAGGCTACAAGCGTGCGAAACTGACAATCAAGCTGATCAACTCCGTAGCAGATGTGATCAACAACGATCCGACGATCAACGGCAAGATCAAAGTCGTATTCATCGAGGATTACCGCGTATCCAACGCAGAGATTATCTTCGCAGCGGCAGATGTCAGCGAGCAGATTTCTACCGCCAGCAAGGAGGCATCCGGTACCGGTAACATGAAGTTTATGCTGAACGGTGCTCTGACCCTCGGAACGATGGACGGTGCAAACGTTGAGATCGTTGAGGAAGTAGGCGCAGATCATGCATTTATCTTCGGAACTTCCTCCGATGAGATCATTCGCATGGAGCATGACCGTAGCTACAATCCAATGGAAATCTTCAACAACGATCAGGACATCCGTCGCGTGCTGATGCAGTTGATCAACGGTTACTATTCTCCGCAGGATCCGGAGCTGTTCCGCGACATTTACAACTCTCTGCTGAATACGCAGAGCAGTGATCGCGCAGATACCTACTTCATCCTGAAAGACTTCAAGATGTATGCAGATGCACAGCGCCGTATCAACGAGGCTTACAAGGATGAGCAGTGGTGGGCAAGAACTGCTATGCTCAACACCGCAAGCAGTGGAAAGTTCAGCTCTGACCGTACCATCGAGGAGTATGTAAGAGATATCTGGCATCTCGAGAAGGTAAAGGTAGAGGTCTAAAAATATAAGAATTATTGATTCTAGTTGATTACAGCTGATTATAGCTGATTATAGACAATTTGAGCGCGAGAACCTCATTTCGTTGAGGATGGGATGAATCGCGAATAAAAAGAAGATTCCTTCATAAACTGATCCGAGAGGATTGGAAGGTGGAGGGATCTTTTTTTGTTTGGAAAAAAGTTTTGGAGTTCATGGGATCGGTCGCTTCGCGTGAGAGTTCGGCTTGCAATCGCGGGAATCTTGTTTCTTCTTCCGTGGGGGATGAGCCTGATCTGTGTTCAGGTGAGCGGACGAGCTGAAAACTCTGAGATTTCTGAAACGGAAGGGCAGACTGGAGAGGAAGAGGAAGTGGAACAGATAAAACAGACTGATCAGACCGAAAACGTGGACGACACCGGAATTGTGGATGGGACAGGAAATCTAAGTGGAGCAGAAAATGGGAACGGTACTGGGAATATGAGTGGAGCAGGAAATGTGGGTGGAGAACACACGCGCCGGATTCTTCTTATTCGCGAGGGGATTCGGACGTATCTCTCGCTTGAGGCTTATCTTCCGGGGGTGCTCCTCTGTGAGATTGATCCGTTTGTTGAACTTGAGACACTTAAATGTCAGGCAGTGATTGTGAGAACTTACCTGTATCGGTTGATGGGGGAGAGAACGGAGATCGAGGAAAGTCAGTTAGATGTCGATTATGTGGAGAGCCGAACGAGCCAGATGGGGAAACTTGAATATCGGGTTGGCAAGCATAGTGAAAAAAATCAGAAAAATCAGAAAGACCAGAAAAACTGGTTAGAATACGAGAGGATGACTCAGGCGCAGAGGGAGCAGATTGCAGAAGGCATGGAGCGATGCAAGCAGGCAGTCAGGGAGACCGAAGGGATCGTACTCACCTGTGAAAACCAGTATATTCTTCCGATGTTTCATACCTCAAGTGCCGGGCGAACGAGGGATGGGGGAGAGGAATACCCGTATTTGCGTCCGGTTGAAAGCAGATGGGACAAGGAAGAGAAAAACTGGCAGACGACCTATCGGTGGAGCAAAGAGGAGTTTGCCGGGAAGATCCGCCAGATCGGGGATGAGGGGGATTTGACACCCGAAGAACTCATAGAAAAGATTCAAATTGTAAAGCGGGATCAGAGTGGGTATGTCGAGTGGATTCAGATCGGAAATCGAACGTATGAGGGGGAGACAGTTCGCGCCGTGTTAAATCTCTCATCTGCCTGTTTTTCATTTGGAAAGGTGAAAGGACAAACTGAAAATGAAGGGGCGCGAAACACGTTCGTTCAGGCAATCGTGAATGGGAGCGGGCACGGATATGGACTGAGTCAGGCGGGAGCGGAACACATGGCAAAAGAGGGGTGGGGATACGAGGAAATCTTGAGTTATTACTATACCGGAGTCGAGTTGATCAGGGAGCCTTCTGGTTAATTATGAAAATTTAAAATCACTGAATAAGTTTTTTGCCTTTGGTAAAAATAGTATCGAGGTGATAAACGGTGAAAGAGAAAGGAAAGGGAAACCAGCCATTCCGGGATAAAGTATTTCTGGTGATGCTGGTGATGGGTCTGCTGACGATGGTAACTGCGGCAGGCATGGCTACCGTAAAGAGAGGAAGAGGAGACGAGCAGAAGCCATATGTGGATTTGCAAGGGCAGGAAGATTTTCTTGCGGGGGGATCAAATGCCAACTCTTTGACTCAGGATACGGAGGAGAATAGTCAGGACAATGCAAAAGATCAGAGTGGTACAGAAGAAAAACACGAAAATCCAGATACGGTTGTGGCAGAAGCTCAGAGACAGAGTGGACAGATGACGGAAGAGAACGACAGACAGAATCAGGGTACAAGTGAAAAAGATGGAAATGCTAAAGATGAACATTCGGAAAAAGGCAGTCAGATCGCACAGGCGGAAAATTCAGAGGAAAGCCTTGCAAGAGAAGTTGGGGCGGGGGGAAGTGCAGCCCAGTCTCTGATGCTCAACTTCAATGATGCGAGTCGGATCACCTGGCCTGTTCGCGGAAATGTACTCTTGGATTACAGTATGGACCAGACAATTTATTTTCCGACGCTGGAACAGTACCGATGCAGTCCCGGAATTGTGATTCAGGGCTCAATCGGGGAACCCGTCTATGCGCCGGCGAATGCGAGAGTGCTCGAGACAGGGACAAACGAAGAAATCGGAACGTATGTGACGCTGGACTTTGGAAATGGATACGAGGCAGTTTGTGGACAGCTGAGTGAGGTGTCCGCGGTTCCGGGAGAGTATCTTGAGCAGGGACAGGTTCTCGGATATGTCGCAGAACCGACGAAATACTATACGATCGAGGGAAGCAATGTGTTCTTTGAACTGACTCAGGATGGAAAAGCCATTGATCCGATGGGATATCTTGAATAAACAAAAGCAGGAATCCGCCCCTCAAAAGAGGGGACGGGTTCGTTTTTCTTATCTGTGTTTTATTTTGCGAGGGAATTTTCGCGGTTCTGATCAAATGCTGGATTGAACGCATAGAAATTTCGGCAGTTCAAGTGATCCTGAACGTCGCGAAGCGCTTCCCCAAATCTTTGGAAGTGGACAATTTCGCGCTCTCTTAAGAAGCGGATCGGATCGCAGACTTCTGGATCTTTGACAAGACGGAGAATGTTGTCGTAGGTGCTTCTCGCCTTCTGTTCTGCGGAAAGGTTCTCGCACAGATCGGTGATTGGGTCACCCTTTGACTGGAACTCACAGGCATTGAAGGGGACACCACCTGCGGACTGTGGCCAGATGCCTGTTGTGTGATCGATATAGTAAGGGCCAAAGCCTGATTCCTCTATCTCTTTCGGAGTCAGATTTCTGGTCAGCTGGTGGATAATTGCAGCGATGATCTCCCAGTGCCCGAGTTCTTCTGTTCCCACATCTGTGAGTACAGCCTTCCCTTTCTCGTATGGCATCGCGTAGCGCTGGCTCAAATAGCGCATCGCAGCTCCCGCTTCGCCGTCTGGACCACCAGATTGTAAAAACCTACAATATTTTCCTAAATCAAACGTAATATATGAAACGCAATTCGCCGTGTGCTTTATCGACGATCACTTCTTTTAATACGCTTCGGATTGCAACACCCTTCACATCATTTTCGACATCCGGATCAGAAACAAGCTCATAGACGTGTTTGATCCGCGCCACCATTTCTTCTGTCGATGGTTTTTCAGGGGCAGTAATTGCAGCCAGGCGATCTAGCTCGGCTCTGAGATCTTCACGCTCTTTCTGAATGCGTGCCTTATTATTCTTATATTCTTCAAGCGTGTCCGCACCAGCCTCATATGCCTCCCTGATACGCCGTTCCTTGGCATCTACACGGGCAAGAGCATCTTTTAAAATTTTTTCTTCCGGAGCCTTTTCACTATGCTTCGGGATACATTCATATTCAACCTGTCCGGTCCGAATAATATTTTCCATAGATTCCAGAACGGCTCTTTCGATTTTACGCTCCGAAATCCCGCAAGGTTCAGAGTGATACCCTTTGAGTTGCTTCCAACATTTAAAAAAGTTACCACCCTTCTGCGAACTATTTTTATTATAGGCTAAGCTGGCACCACAGTAGCCACATCGGAGAGTTCCGGAAAGCCAGTGCTTGCAGGAAGATACTTCTCTGCGTCGTAAAGGTTTATATTCTCGTTGCATCCGAGCTTGCACATCTTCGTATACTTCACGGATCAGCGGGCTGATTTCGTGAGAACCCTGAAAACTGTATCCATTCCATTCCACGGTGCCAATATAGAATTTGTTTTGCAGAATACGGAGAATCGTTCGGCGTTCAAATGGGCGGCCGCGCCGGGTCTTCCAGCCGTTCGCATTACAGCTGCGGGCAATTTTGGTCATATCCAGACCATCGTGGTAGGACCGGAAGATGTATTCGACCATCGGCATTCTCTCAGGATCGATCACATACGGTTTTCCTCCACCAACAGCGTTGTAGCCGGTTGGCGGAACCGATTGGTAGCCGTGGCGCAGTGCTTTTTCTGTCATTCCGCGGATTACTTCACCGGAGAGGTTGTAAGAGTAATATTCGTCGAACCATTCGATGATGGTCTCGATCAGGCGCCCAAACATACCCTCCGCGATTGGCTCTGATACACTCTTAACCTCTACACCACATTTTTTTCGGAGGATTCCCTTGTAGAACGTGCTCTCTTCTTGGTTGCGCGCAAATCTGGAAAATTTCCAGACATACAGGCGAGAAAAAGGAGCAGGAGATTGGGACTTTGCAGTCGCAATCATCCGCTGGAACTGCGGTCGATTTTCTGCCTTCCTTCCAGAAATTCCGCGCTCTTCCTCGAAGACGAATTCCTGCGGAATGATGAATCCATCCTGTTTTGCAGCATCCATGATCGTGCGGAGCTGTGCATCAGGAGAAAGTTCCGTCTGATCATCGGTGGAAACGCGAATGTAGGCGGCGCCGATTTCAAGAGATTGCGACATGGGAATCCTCCTTTCTGCTCTAATCAATCAGATCATCAATCCTGATCGTCAATCCCAGATAAATTCCGACTGAAATTTCCTGTGAGAAAGAATAGATGACCGGCGCAACGTCCTCCTCGTAATGATATACCGTCACACGTTCCTTGGCTGGATCGACAATCCAATATTCCCGGACGCCAGCTTCTGAATAGATAGTGTTCTTTAAACTGTAATCCATTTTCCGGCTGGCAGGTGATACGATCTCAAAAATCAGATCCGGAGCACCTGTGCATCCTCGATCAGTCAATTTGTTTGGATCACAGATCACGGAAATGTCCGGTTCCACCCAGTTTTTATCATCAGCATCCAGATTTACGGCAAATGGCGCGGCATAGACTTCGCAGGAACCGTGATGCGCATCGATGTAATTCGATACAATCTTATAAATCTGTCCAGAAATCTTCTGATGGATTCGGCTCGGCGGTGCCATATTGTAGAATCGTCCATCAATCAGCTCAGCGCGTTCGCCTTCCGGAAGGTTCCAGTAGTCTTCAGATGTGAAATGGTCTTTTAACAATGGCATATCAACACGTCCTTTCTAAAAATTCAATGTTATTGTTTCAATACGTCTGGAATTCCATACGGTTTATTTCGTGAAATACCTTTGCGATCGGTGTTGGTAGTACCGGGCAGTTTTTTGATTATTTAATTATGGTTAATGCAATAATTGAATGTACATATCTAGCTGTTTTTCCTCTAAATCCGCAATTAAATCCGCGAATGGATTCAAGTTTTTATTGACAGCGTATTCTTCCAAAGCGTTGTAATAATCGAGGCGATTTTCTTTGGCAATAGATACAGGCAGATAGCCTGCTGACATAAGCTGATAGTTCATGATCAAACGAGAAGTCCTGCCATTGCCATCTATGAACGGATGAATACGAACAAATTCGGCATGCGTCCACGCTGCGTACTCGATTGGATTCAGAGTTTCTTTCTTCCATCCCAGATCGGCATAAAAGTTTTTGATCTGATTGTACATTTCATTGCCCGCTGGTGGAGTATGCCCTGCTCCACTGATGCGAACCTCTTGATTTCGATAAATGCCACCGATAATAATATTTTCCGTAAGAATGGCGTGAATATCCTTCACAATGGACTCATCAAGTGGTTTGCGCTCAGCAATGCAACGTTTCACATATTGGTATGCTTTTTTATGATTAACGACTTCGTAGATTTCTCTGAGTTGTTTGCCACCAACAGAAATTCCGTCCTCAAGAACTACTTTCGTTTCCATTAAGGTTAAAGTATTTCCCTCGATAGCGGTAGAGTTGTGTGTAAAGGTCAGCTCAAAGTCTTTTTCGTAGGAAGCCAAAGTAATATGGTTAATATTTTGCTTGCCTTGAGAAAAAAGTTTTTGTTTCTTTTCTATTTCTTTAAAATTCATGAATAAATCCTTTCACAACGCGTTATCTCGTGAAATATCCTGCGAAATCACGAGATACTCACGAGATAGATTGCTCTCGCCCATTTTTCCCGAGCGGGAAGGATGGTTTGTTGACGTCAACAAAACGTCAGGGACTTAGTAAATTCTATCTACTTTTTTTAAATCCGGATGTTTTTTTGAAACACATATTATGTTCAAATGTTTCAACAAAATCCGAAGCATCGATTCTGTCAAAGTTGATACCAGAAAATTTATTACGTAGAAACTTCACGGATAATATGGTATCATTTTCTTCTTTACCGGTAGTCGTATTCAGAATAGTATCGGTAGCATGTACAATGGCAAAATCTATAGGAAGTAGAGAGAATAATTCTCTAGCCAATCGAATAGCACAACTACATACATAGTCTTGCGTTATATCATAATACATAGTTTTCGACATGGATTTTTCGGAAAGTTTTCCGGTTTTTGTTAGTGATTTTGATTTTTCTGGAACTACAGAATCAGATTTTACCTGAAATTCTATTTCCATATACTTCGGATTATCAGTCCCAAATTCAAAACCGCTTCCAAAATCCAATAAATCTTCAAATGGATTAGTTTCTTCTATAATTGCATAATATGCATCTATATCTCCAGAAACGATATTATTTGCTAATTTTACATTCGATTCCCACTCGGCATAATTTTTTAAATCTTCTTGTTTGGCCGTATCAACAGCTTTAGATGGTTCTGATTTGTGTTTGTCGCTCATGCCAGAAAAAATTTTTTCGATGAAATTAGGCTTGAAATTATCTAAACTATTTTGAGCAGCAATTTCTTTCGGACCTTTTTCTTCGGCTGTAAACGGGGCAGGTGAAGAAGCAACGGAAAACCAATTTATAGGATCTGAACATTCTACATGAACATGCTGAATCATATAAATATAATTTTCATATTCCTCAACAAGAAGGGCATTTTTCTTTTGCTCCTCTAATTTTTCAGCTTGTTTTAATTGGGCTTGAATTTCCTTTTGCTTTGAATAAGCACTTGATTTATAAGCCCGCTTTTTGGTCGTTTTATGTCCTGAGGTAGTGTATGATATACCGGTTCCAGGAATAGATATCCTTGAGCGTGATCCAGTTCTTGAATTGAATGATACACCGCCATATTTTCCACCAATGCTTATACCAGCACTTTTTTTGCCCAGATTTAATTTTACTCCTGGTGCAAGCTTTATACTTTTTCTAAATCGCAATCCCATAACAAATTCTCTTTAAATTTTCTTAATCACAGTCAGCACCGGCTCAAACAAAATTATGTATCCATCCACTTCAACAGAACATCCATACTTTTCACGGTAGCATTCGAGCGCTTCCTTTAGAAATTCCTCGGAAACTTCCAAGCACTCCGCCAGCTCATGACGATTCTGGCAATGTCGGCGGTATCCCTGGATGATTCCAGAGAGACCGATGCGCCGATTGTAGGCTCTAAGCCGAGCGATCCGCTCTTGCTTCCGAGAATTGGTATCATGCTGATCCAGAATGTTTCCGACAGTCGTGTAGTGGTGTTCCAGTTCTTCGGCGAGAGTATCAGCTGTCTCAGCATTAGTCATGCCCTCTTTTATAGCGATAGAGCCATCCACATATAATCCCTTAATTCGCTCACTTTTAAAACTGACATAATCTATATAGATATGTTGATCGTAGGCTTCCTGTTCCAGTGTTTCGGTTGCGATCAATAGAATCACCCCTCTATTTGCGCCGATTCTTTACAAATTCGGCGTATGCTAAAATGTCCTCCAGCTCTTCTTCCGTGAATTCATCGCCATCGAAATGAGCAGCGATGGTTGAAGCGGATAAACCAGTGTTTTCATTATCAACCAAATAATCGAGTGTACAGTTGAAATAAGTAGCCAATTTTCTAAGGGTAGATAATTTAATATTATCACTGCCTTTTTTGTAAAAGCCATCAATAGTAGTGTAGGGAATATCCGCTTCTTTTGATAAAGTAGATTTATTTATATGGCGTTCAGCCATTAATGCATCAAGTTTTTCAGTAAATGACATATGCAATTCCTCCTTATATTGAATATACACTAATATTTTTACTTTGTAAAGTTAAAATATACCCTACAAAATAAAAAAATTACGTCACGGGGTTGACAAATTACGATATAGGGTATAATATATAGGGGAATTACGACACAGGGTAATAAAGGAGGTGACAAAGATGTTTTCAAACTTAAATGCAGAGATGGCAAGAAATAAATTGACAATAAAAGCATTAGCATCATTATCAGGAATCAAATACGAATCACTGAAAAATAAGATGAGTGGAGTAACAGAATTTAAGTGTAGCGAGATGTATGCAATCAAAAAGTGTGCGTTTCCGAACTGCACGATAGATTACCTGTTCTCGGAGGAGTAGGAAGGGGTGAGGAAGTGGAAGAAAAGAAACGTTTAGAGAGTGCGTTGTTGGCTTTTATCGAAAGGACAGTAAAAGAGCCAGTGTGCGAAAAGGAAATCGAGGTACTTCCGGCACTGGCTCATGAGTTGATTGAATTATGGAAAAGTTAATCTTCCTTGTTGTTTAGCTCAACAAGTTTGTCGTAGATTACTTGCATAAATTCAGCAACTTTTTCTCCGCCTTCTTTTGACGGGGATGTGTTGGTATTGGACATTTTTGCGACAGTGATTTCCTTTACCATCTCGATTAAGTGTTTATTTCCAAGTTTATCCATGAAGTTCTCCTTTCTATTGTACTCGGCTCTGGCAGGAGCCTGTGAGTACAGTATAAGGCAAGGAAGGGCGAAAAGCAATCTGGTAACACAGACAGGTAAGACCGCATAAATTACGGAAGGGGGCGGTGAGATGGAGTGGAAGATAGTCAATTATCTCTGTAAAGCAGAAGATAATATAAACTTTCTCGATGAAGAAGAAATGAAAAAATATCTCTGGGACAGATTGTCTCCAGAGGAGCAGAGAGAAGCATCTGACAAGATCCACCGCCGGTTGGCGGAAGCGTTTGGATTAAGAATTAAGGAGGAAAAACAAGATGAGAACACAGATGAAGAACGTGCAGGTTGAGAACAAAGAAGAGGGACTGTCCTATGTGGCGGTCAAGAGCGCGCCAAGAGAGCGCATTGACCTGCTGGCGATCTTCCAGAGCTTGCTGATCGGGGCAACCGGAGCATCGGCGCTGATGGCGCTGGGGGCGTGGCTGGCGATTTCGTTGATGCGCTAAAGAAAATAGCCCCGACGTAGTGGCGCTACGCGGGGCAGAAAGGA